>JAYWDA010000341.1:0-6913 GCA_043780105.1 Pseudobdellovibrionaceae bacterium
TACCCAGCGAATCCTTACCGGTTTGTGCCCCTTGCGCCACTTTGATTGTTCCCTCTTTTAAAAAGGGCGCCGTAAAAACATTGTTGATGTTTTTTTCGACCTCATCTTCGGGACCAAAAAAGATCGCGCCATCTCCCGCGACAAGATATAATCTTTGCGACAAGGCCGAACGAAAAATTTCTGCGGTCTCAGAGAGTTTTGATACCACCACAAAAATCAGAGTCTCATTTGATTTGGGATCGACAAATTTCTCTAGCAACATGACCCGATCGTCATGAAAAGGCACTTTGACCGCTCGGCTTTGCCCATACATTTCTAATAAATACTGATTTATTTGTTCTGAAATGGGCTGGTAAGAAGTCTCAAACATTTGGGGATCTTTTTCCAAAAGGGCCATTTTTCGATACTTTTTCTCAAGACCGTCCCATTTGTACACTGTCAATAGGTCCAGAAAAAATTCATTCCTAAAAATATTTTCGCTCACTTTGGTGAAGGCTTTTTCGTATAAATAGTCCTGGAAAATCGGTTTACAGGACGAAAGAATTGAATTCAGCTGCGTCTTCATCTGATTTCCCATTGAAGACGACATATTACTTGTGGAATCAAAGACATAAGCAATTTTGTCCTGCTCAAAAATCCGCAGCGCTACGACCATGTACACTGATAAGGTGATCAGCGGTATGAGCGTGAGCAAGATAAGAATCTTATATCGAAGCGAAAGCCCTGATTTCTTCACTCCACCATTATGCGCAGGAACGATCGCAGAGAGGAGTCCGGCTCTGATTTGTTGGTCTTTGGTCTATAAACTATTTCTGCACAAATACCGATCCTAACTGTAGGAAATATTATGATTTTTATGAATCGTGCAGATAAAATATTCCTTAGCATCGCGCTTCTGATTGTCGCGATTTTTTCATACTTGCTGTATGACGATTCCCTATTTTTCAAAGACACTAGCGAAACAACGCAAGCACAGATCGGCAATATCTCGGTTACAAAAAACGACGTGCGCCTTAAGAGCTCGTCCTCTTTTGCTTGGAAAACCGCTGGGAAAAACGTTGAAGTTCATCAGAAGGATAGTGTTTTTACAGGCGAAAGATCCGAAGTTTCGATTCAGTTAAATGACGGTTCAACCATTAATTTAAAAGAAAACTCTTTGATCACATTAATCATGCGAGATGGAGAAATGACCCTTGACCTCAAATACGGGGACTTTATTGGGCAGCTAAGCCCTGAAAGTAAATTAAAGGTCACTTCTGGCAAGGAAGAATTTGACCTGAAGGGTGAGACATCGGCGAACAACGAAAAGACTGTGATTCAATTGAACAAATCTCGTGCAGGACAACTGGATGTTAAGCTTCAGCAAGGGGCAGCCGCTGTACGATCAAAAAATCAAACCAAAACTCTGGAAAAAGACCATTCCGTTTCCTTGACTCGTAAACTTGAAGAAGTTCCTCGCCCAACCATCCAACTCCTCTTGGCTGACAAAAGTACGTTTAAGCAGCTGAAGGAAGGCGACGATCTGCCCTTCAGCTGGCAAGCGTCTTCAAAAGTTCCGCAGTTTAAAATTGAAATTTCTAAAGACACTCTTTTTAAAGATCTTGTTTGGAACAGCCGTACGACCCTAGAAAAAGCAGCCATTCCCCTTCGCAGTGGGGAGGGTGAATTCTACTGGCGAGTCAAAGCCCTCAGTGCTTCAGGACAAGAGCTTAATACCTCAGTCACCAACACTTTTAGAGTGGCTCATTTAGAAACTCCGCGTTTATTAGCACCAGAAAAAAATCAAACTTTGAGTTTTGAAATGCCGGTCGATACTTCAATAGAGGACCTAAAATCAAATTTTAACCTTGCGTGGACTGCGACAAGTGACTCGAAGACGTTTCATTATCAAATCGCCCGTGACAACGAATTTAAGGATATTTTGAAAGACCAATCGGTCGAGGCCTTAGAAGTTGTTTCTCTAAAGGTCCCGTCGGGTCAGTATTTTGTGCGCGTTCGCGGCGAGCAAAGTGAAGATGCCCATAGTGCTTGGACCGAAACCCATTCAGTGACAATCAATGTGATGACTGAAAAAAGACCGCCAGCTCCGCGGCTCGTTAAAAATAAAATTTTATTTAATCCGGCAACCGCAGATAAAAGAACTCCTTCTTCGGAAGTCTTGCCAACGCTGTCGTGGGAAAAACCAGCGGGCGTACAGCAGTTTAAAATTCAGCTCGCAAAAACCGCCAATTTTCAGGATGCAAAAATTTACTCTTCAACAACTGACCAATTGGATGTAAAAAATTACACCGCTGGGCTTAGTTACTTTCGCGTTTTTTCAATTGGGTCGCGGGGTCTAGCTAGCATTCCGAGTGAAGTGGGAACTCTCAGTGTCACTTTTCTTGACCCTAAGGTAATTCCTTTAAAAGATGTTGTTGTCAACGGCACCGACAAATTGGTGCCGGCGCCAAGCACGGAAACGCTCATTGCTTGGACCCCGGTTCCTGGAGCTCACAAATATATTTTAGAAATTGATCCTACTGAGAACTTTAAGAATTCAAAAAAATACGAAGTTAATGGGGGCATTGTCCCTGTCCTTCTAGAAAAACCAGGGACATTTCATGTTCGAGTGGCGGCTTTGAATCAAGCGGGAAAAATTATTTCTCGCTATTCTGCTCCAGAAAAATTTAGATACATCTACCGTGTCCCCTTGGCTTTACCAGCGCTGATAGAGCCTTTCGACCAAACCACTGTTTTTATGCAACAAGACACCGAAGCCTTTATCTGGCTTGAATGGAAAAGCGTCAAAGACGTTAAGGTCTACCAGCTGGATGTCAGCAGCAGTCCATCTTTTGACAAGATTATTATGAACACCCAAACGAATGAGCCTCGATATTTAGTTAAAAATAAACTTCCACCTGGAAAACTTTATTGGCGAGTACGAGCTATCTCTGAAGATCCTCAGATGAATTCGGAGTGGACGCCTCCCCGAGAGTTTAGCATTTTAACAAAAAAGAACGAGACCTTCCGATGAGTTTTGATTACAGCCAATTTGACACCTTACTAGAACCACTTTTCATTCTGACCGAAGAGGGAAAAGTTTTTTATGCCAATGAAACGGCTCTGCAACTTTGTGGTTTACCTTTTAGAAAAGTGCAAAAGTTTAAATTTCATGAACTGCTGACTTTCAGCGAAAAAGTCGAGTGGTGTGAACGGCTGGAGTCGATTATCGATCCGACCGCCTACAAAGAAGTCCGCTTTACCAATCAAGAAGGACAGCAAGGCCGAGTTCAAGTCACTTGTCGAAAATTTTCTCCCGCCGACCCTGATCGCCATTGGATTGTTTACGTCCGCGACGTGACGCTTGAAGAACGCCTGCAACACAAGTATCGCGGCGAGCTGGAGCAAAAAGAAGGCTACATTGAAGACCTTAAAAAGGCTCAAGCGGAACTGGAAGAGTACAGTAAAAATTTAGAAAAAATGGTTGAAGCCCGAACTCGTGAGATCACGCGTTTAAGTTTGCAAATGAAGGCGCTTCTAGACAGCTTACAACAAGGATTTTTAATTTTTGGCTTTGATGGAAAGTGCTTTGAAACCACTTCCCAAGCTTGCCGTAGCGTTCTTGAAAGTGCGCCTGCAGGACAGGCCATCTGGGATGTCCTGCGCATGCCAGAAAATAAAGTGGACGGTTTTAAAAAGTGGATGACAACTGTGTTTTCGGAAATGCTGCCCTTTGAAGATTTAGCACCCTTGGGTCCGCCCTCTTTCCCTCATAGCGAAGGCAAATCAATTTCGATTGAATACTTCCCTCTTCGAGCCGATACCGGTGTCATCGAAGGTGTTGTTGTCGTAGCCTCAGATATCACGTCGCTGGTAGAGGCAAAGAAACAAGCTGAGCTTGATCGTGAACACGCGCAATTAATTATAAAATTAGTTAAAAACAAGAAAGAGGTTTCAGGCTTTATTCGCGAAGCCCAAACAATGCTAACCAATTTAGCAAATCACCTTGAGCAACCCCTTAAAAACTGGAGCCGCGAAGAAATCTTTCGAGTGCTTCACACCGTAAAAGGTGGCAGCGCCTCTTTTTCTGTGATTAAGACAGCCCACCTTTGTCATCAAGCCGAGCAAATCTTAGCTGAAGCTCAAGGCCAAAACTTTTTGGGACAAGCGACCCCTTTAAAAGAAAAATGTCAGGCGATTCAAAGCTCATTCCAAGAATTTGTGTCGGATACAAAAAAGATCTGGGGCGACAAAAGTGTTCCCGAAGAACGCACTGTTGAACTACCAGTTTCAGAAATTATGCTTCTTAGCGAAAGAATTTCAAAATGGAGTGACGGTCAAGATAAGGCCGAGGATCTTCTTAAAAAATATTTGTTCGAACCCATTGGTTCATTCTTTGAGCCTTATAAAGACCTCATCCAAAATGTAGCGGAGAAAGAACAAAAACAGATCAAAGAATTACGAATTATAAATGGCGATCTTAAAATTCTTCCAGAGGTCTACTCCTCCTTATTAGCCTGCCTTGTGCATGCCTTTAGAAACGCTGTTGATCACGGCATTGAAGCTTCCGCCATGCGAGAAGCTGCAGGGAAGCCATTGGAAGGACAAATTTCGGTTGAATTTAATTTGTTAAATCTACCCGCGCCTATTCTGCAAATTAAAATTTCGGATGACGGCGGTGGCATCGATCCCGCAAAAATTCGCAATAAATTAATCGAAAAAGGGATTGCAACTGTGACCGAATCCGATCAGGAAGTGATTCAACGAGTTTTTGACACAGAGTTTTCAACAAAAGCCGTCGCCACAGAAACATCAGGCCGCGGCGTCGGGATGGATGCCATTTTGATTTCTGCTCTAACAATGGGTGGGACCGCATGGGTTGATTCTGTGTTGGGGCAAGGAACCACCTTAACTATTGAAATCCCTTACTTACTTGAACCCAGAATGCCCGTCAGCCCACGCCTTTTGGGTGTCGCATAATTAAGCTTGCGGTTTATTATGCTTTTGCCAAGCAGCTTTAAGCTTATCTTCAAAAATTTTTCCGGCGAAGGGTTTGACGACGTATTGCGATACGCCTGCCATAATGGCTTCTGTAACTTGTTCTCTCTCGGCTTCAGAGGTTAAAATTACAAAGGGCAGATTTTGCCATTCGGGTGTTTTACGCAACATTTTTAAAAGATCTAAGCCGTTCATCACAGGCATATTCCAATCTGAAATCACCAGCTGCACCGGATTTCCAGCGCCCTTTTCTTGGACTAACATTTTATGACCCTGTTCGCCGTCGCCAGCTTCAACGATATTTTTATAACCAATGGCCTTCAGGTGGTTTTTCACCAAATCTCGAATGGACGGCATATCATCAATCACAAGAATTCGAGTTTCTAAAGGGAACATGGAGCCTCCAACGCTATACAATTCACTATGGAATAATTGTAGAGAATCCGCGCCGAGACTCAAGTCCTATTGTTCGGCGGGAGCTAACCACAAATAATCAGCTCTGACTCCATCTCTGGGTGATGGAGCGATCAGCTGCGCTAGGTCCTCATCATTAAAAGTGCGCGTATCGACTTGTGAAAAGGTCAGCACGGACGAAACACCGCGGGCCTTCAAACGATCCGGAAGGCCGCCCCCGTACTGCACGTGAAATTCGCCAACGATGATCACTAAAACTTGCTTCGGGTGCTTGTCCAAAAACTCTTTTGCTTTCCAAGCCATGGTATCATCCCAGACACTTTGGGCCGTAAAAAGACGATCCAGATCGGCGGCAGGCATTTGATGGGGAACATTTTCTAAAAACCGAGTTTTGTAGCTCTCCCGACCGACCGAAAAGTCAGGCGGCAAAAGTCCTAATTCTTCAGGCGTCAAAGATTCCATTCCGTTTTTCGCAATTTTTCCAGTCAAACTACGAGGCGAATTCAACGCGACTGTTGTGCTGCCATTGATCCTTTCGGGAAAGTTCACTTGATCACGGTAGTAGGAAAAATCTAAGCTGCCCCAGCTAATTTTTTTTAAGAACTCTTCTTCATCCAAGCTTCCTGAGCGGTAACGGTTCACTAATCCTTGGTCAGGGTAAGCGAAAAACTCCATTCCGACAGAGACCTTGAGCCCCAGGTAACTTAAAATTTGCAAAATAGCTAGTTGCTGAGTTTGATGGGTCTTAAGCCCATGATTTTCCCCAATAATAACAACTGAGCCTGGCTTAACCCGCGACAAAGCATCATCTAAAACCACAGAAGCTTGAGTTTCACTCGAATAAAGCCCCTGAGGCGCCGCCCCCGCAGACATCCCCAGTAACACCAAGCCGAAAAAAACCAAATTTTTCACCAGGATCCCCCTTGATGTTTAAGCTCTCTTTTGATAGCTTCCCTCTTCCATACTCATGGGAGGCGCAAAAGTCCACCATAGAAGTTTGAGGGAGAATTATCATGGCAAAAAAATCAGGCCGTATTATCGTTACTTTGGAATGCACTGAAGCTAAAGCAGCTGGCAAACCCGTATCTCGATACACGACGACTAAAAACAAAACAAAGACTCCAGGTCGTATGGAGAAGAAAAAGTACAATCCAAATCTTCAAAAGCATACTGTTCATCGCGAAACTAAGTAAGCTGGATGATTTTAACGGATAAAAAGATCCTTGAATCCATGGAAAATGGCTCAATTAAAGTTGAGCCCTACCAACGCGATTGCCTAGGATCTAACTCCTACGACGTTCATCTAGGTAAAACCTTAGGAATCTACGTCGACTCTGTTCTTGATTCTAAAAAACACAATCGCATTGAAACTTTCGAAATGTCGCCCGAGGGCCATGTTTTGACGCCTGATAACTTTTATCTTGGCGTCACCATGGAATACACTGAAACTCACAAGCATGTTCCATTTCTTGAGGGTAAGACGAGTGTCGGGAGACTGGGAATCGATATTCACGCGACCGCA
>JAYWDA010000342.1:0-7200 GCA_043780105.1 Pseudobdellovibrionaceae bacterium
ATTATTTCGCGCACTGATTTTCCGGGCGAGGCTGAAAACAATTCACGAAAAGAAACAACTCCAAGGAGGGTTTGGTCAGCAGCCAAAACATAAGCATAATAAATTGTTTCGACTTGGGTTTTTGCCTGAATTCGAAGATAACTGATCGCTTCATCGACTGTCATATCAGGACGTAATCGCACAAAGCGAGAGCTCATAAGGCCCCCGGCATTATCTTCGGCGTAAGCAAGCAAGGCTGAAACTTCACGACGGGTCTGAGGATCCAGCAAGTTTAAAATGCCTTCTTTGTGATCAGTGCCCATTTCTTGAATTAAATCGGCAACATCATCGGGAGCTAATAATCGAACCCAAGATCTTTTTTCCAAAGCCGAGGCCTCGCCAATAAGTTCAGTCTGATCATGCGGGCTCAGGCTTAAAAAAAGTTCTTCCGCATCAGTGCGAGACAACTTCGAGAATTTTCGGCGTTTTTCTTCGGTGGTCAGGGCGCTCCATGAGGAAGCCAATGTCATCAAATCGTTTTCAGAGACATTTTCGTGATCTAAAATTTCAGCAGACGTTGTGTCTTTTTCGTCTTGATTGTTCTCCACGAAAACCCCTGGTCTGGTGTAATTCCAAAAAGTGCTAATGTCTATCTATCTTGTTTTTCGAACTCTTTCAGGATTTCTTGAGCGGGACCGAGCATTTTTATTTCTCCGTGGTCCAGCCACAGGATACGATCGCACTGTCCCAGGGTAGATAGTCGATGGGCGATGATGATCTGAGTCTTCCCTTTAAAAAGTTCCTCAGTGGCTTTGACCATGATTTCTTCTGACAAAGGATCAACACTGCTGGTGGCCTCATCCATCACAACAATGGGAGCGTCTTGTAGCAGGCAGCGGGCGAGGCACAAAAGCTGCCGCTCGCCCAAAGACAAGTTTTTACCTCGCTCTTCAATTTTCCGATCTAAAACTTCAGGTCCAGTCTGGCGCCATTCAGCCAAACCGACCCGGTCAAGAACCTCTAGTAAGTTTAAATCGGCCTTCTTTTTCCAAGGATCCAGATTATCCCGTAAAGTCCCTTGAAATAAAACGGGCTCTTGGGCAATCAAGGCCATGGATTTTCGGTACAAGCTAAGATCAGGTCCTGTGCCTGAATCTCTTAATTTGGGGGCCAAGCCATTAATACTGATTTGACCTTTTTCAATGTTATACAAATAAAAAAGCGCCTGAATCAAACTTGATTTTCCACTGCCCGTTCGTCCAATCACGCCAAGACGCTCACCCGGTTTTACATCAAAGCTTAGATTTTTTAAAACCCACGGTAAATCCGGATCATATCTAAACCAAACATCACTGACTTCAATGGTGGCTTGATTTTTTTCGGTCAAGCGCCTGGAAAATAAATATTTTTCAACGGTCTCAGAGTAAACGGGATGGGCTGTTTTAAACTTTGCCGATGCTGGTAAAAAACTTCCAGGCTCAAGTGAGCGATGCAAGTAATGATCTAAACGTTCAACCCCAATCAGCGCCTCTTCAGATTGCGCCAACCACTCGAAAAACATTTGAACGGTATTACCTGATAATACGATAAAGCTAAAAGCGACTCCAACGGAGCCAATCGATAGAACGCCTTTTTCAATTAAAAAGTAAGAGGATACCCCAGTCACAAGTAGTAAGAGCGACGACAAGCTATTCATTTGAAATGAAAAACCGACTAAGTTCCGGGCCGTGCGTTTTTTTTGATCTAAAAAATAACGATCAAGCCGCGTAAAACGAGTTTTAAAAGAAGTTTGACGTAAGAAAGATCGAATGGTGCTAGCCCCTTGAGTCGTTTCTGCGAAATGAGCAATCGACGGGGACCTGCTGGCAGAAAGTTCACGGCGAATTTTTCGCAAATGATCTCGATTGAGCCTATAAACTAAAAAATTCATCAGAACAATAAAAGCCACAAAAATTAAAAAAATCGGACTGGCTATGCCGATGAGAAAAATCATTAAAATAAGATCCATAATGATCGAAATAAATTCTGCCAGGGGGCCGCCAAAGTAGCGAAAGACATTTCCATAATCGCTTGAAAATCGAGTGATGATTCTACCTGCGGGTGTCGTATCAAAAAATCGCATGGCGTATCTTGAGGTTCGTAAAATCACTTCATCATGGATGATCGAAACCGCTTGCGCAGAAGTTCTAGAAAAAACAGTTCGAAAAATGATGGTTAACACAAATCCGCAAGTCGTCATTAAGGCCAGCAGCATGACATAATCATGATCGGAATAGTTTTGGAGGAAAGCAGGAACTGGTCGGCACACCAAAGGTGCTTTACAGGTTGAATCAATCCAATAGCCGATAATATTGGTGTTTCCTAAAAGCAGACATCGGCCGATGAAGCCTAAAGACAAACAAGAAACAATTCTGATCCAAAAGGGTCCGTAGGCCATATTCAGCGTTTGATAAACCGAATTTTTAAAAGAGCCTTTTTCAGTGGGTTCATGTTGGTTCATGAGCCACCGTTTTTTCAATTGTTTTTGTATAAGTTCTAAATTGCGAACTGCTTTTTAAAAGCTCTTGATATGTGCCTGACTGCAAAATCTTTCCATGCGACATGAAAAAGACTCGATCAACATGTTTAAGGATCGACAAGCGGTGGGTGACTAAAATCCTGGTTTTATCTTTCCAGGCGCCCATCAATAAACTATTTAACAACTTTTCTTCTGTCGAAATATCTAAAGCGCTAAGGCAGTCATCAAGAAGTAAAATAGAAGTTTTTAAAAAGTTCACTCGCGCTAAGCTGACACGTTGTTTTTGTCCGCCAGATAAATTAACACCACGTTCCCCAATTTCAGTTTCAAGGCCATGGAAGATATCTTCATCTTTTAATTCAAATTGCGCCAAGCGCAGGGATTCCACGATGCCTGGGTCTTCATCAGTTGGTGTGTCATATAAAAAAGCGACGTTTTCGCGCAAAGTAGCGCTCATGATGAAACCCTCTTGCGGCACAAACGAAAATTTTCTGCGAATCTGATCAGGAGTTGATTGTAAAGCGTCATGGCCAAAAATTTGATAATTTTTAAATTGAGCCGCCGTTTCCCTTAGTAAAGAAAGTAGAAGCATTGATTTTCCAGAGCCCACTTCGCCAACGATCGCAACAAATTCACCAGCGTGAATGCTGAAATTAATATCTTCAAGAATGGCTTTTTGATTTATTTTTAAGTTAAGGCCTGTGACCTTGAGGGCCAAAGCAGAAGAGTCGGGGGTCTTTTCTGCAGAAGAACCAGAAAAATGTTTTTCATCAGCTTGAGTTTCTAGAAAATGACTGAGCCTTTTTAGGGATGTCCAAGAGTCAAAAGCAAAAGTAAAAAACCATGGCATTTGCCGGAAAGGCCTTGTTAAAAAAACAGTTAAGATCCATAAGAGGGCCATCATTTCACCAGGCGTCAGTTTTTCAGTAGAAAAAAAGACGATGGATCCCAATGTCACAACATTCAAAGCAAAAGTGACAGTGGATGAAATCGCATTCATAATTTGGCCATTAGTGACCATTTTAATTCGGTTGGTCGTTTCGGTTCGTCGAACCTGGAATATCTTGTTTTCAAAATAGGGAAGCCAACTTAAAATTCGAAGAGTGCGAATATTCTGAACCCATTCATTCACAAGGCCAATTCTTTCAGCCGCCAATTTTTTAAAATTGAAAAAGAAAGTTGACTGGCGAAAAGCCATGGCTGTGTTGATCGCTGTCACTAAAACCATCACCGAAATAGTGGGCCAAAGGGGAATATTAAAAACCAAAGCAATGGCAAAAGGAGCTAGGAGCAGCGGAAAAATAGTTGAAGCCCCCGTGGGAAGAGTTTGCTCTAAAAAAACAGTGGCGCCGGGAATATCTGTTGCGTAAATCGATACGACTTCACCAACAGGAAGTTGACTCATGGTATCGATGCGAAGGCTGAGCATTTTATTATAAAGTCGATCCGCTAAAATTCTTTGCATAATCAGGGCTTCGCGGTAACCCAGATAATTGGTCAGCTGAATCAACGCCTGCGCAACCAGCAAGCAAAAAAAGGCCGTGACGATAATCCAAAGGGGTCGATCCATGGGTAGAAGGTGGATAAGATGGCTGACCTTCTGCCCAGTGATCGAATCAATAAATTCTTTTTGAAAATAAGGTGCAAGTAAGCCGAAAAAAGAAGAGATGAAGGAAACAAAAAGGATTAAAAGCCTTGCCCACAGCCGAGTTCGAATGACTTCAATTAAAAGTTGAAAAGGTTTGGACATCCTCTACAACGCATCACTCCTGAACCAGCCTGTCAAGCTTCGCCGCGCTCCCAGAGATGGTAAAACTTCATGGGGAAATAGGTCGCTGCGAAACATCACTAAGCGTCCACCGTAGGGCTCTATTTCTTCAAGAATATTTTCTGAATCAGCAGAGTATAGAATCAGCTCGCCACCATTATGTTTTGGCCAATCAGAATTTAAATATAAAACCAAAGAAATTTTTCTGCGAAAATTACCCTTGGCTTGATCCCAATGTTTTTTGTAGCCCGGCCCAGCTGGATAATGGGCTAAATGGGCCTCCAACTTGGTGATCCCACAAAATAAATTCTCATTCAGAAACAAGGACCAAGTTTTTAGGTCGAAAAAAACTTTCTTAAAAGCCGTCGGGCTTTTTTCATCAAGCCAGTAGGTCCAATCTCCCCGAATAAGCTCGTGGCTGGCGCCAGTTGCAATCTGTGCTTTTTTAAAGGATTCGGATGTCAGAAGTTGGTCAAACTCTTGATTAAGCGGCTGCAGTTCAGAGTCAGACAAGGCGTTATTAACGATCACGTAGCCTTGAGCAGCAAAAGTATCCATTTGGGCCGGTGATAAAAAGGTCATAAGGGATATTTACATCGACGGTCCGGTGGTGGACAATCTTTATATGACTTCTGGAAAGATCTCTCGTCGGCGTTTTGTTCAGTCTTCCCTTGCTTTGGGCGCGGGCGCCAGTGTCCTTCCTGGTTGCGCAGCGATGGACCGCTTTTTCGGATTAGAAAAATCCAAATTAGAGCAAGAAGTTCTTGTGATTGGCGCCGGTGCGGCTGGCCTGATGGCCGCTTATGAATTAAAAAAAGCAGGGATTCCCTTTCGCTTGTTTGAGGCCAGTGGACGGATTGGCGGACGGATCTATACTTTAGAAAATTTTGATTCCGAGGGACATTTTGCTGAACTAGGGGCCGAATATTTTGAAGGAGACCATAAAATCATTTTTGATCTCTGCAAAGAATTGAATCTTCCGATTGACGAAGTGAAATGGGAAAGTGGACTTGAAAAACAGCTGACTTTTAGCCGGGGAAAAATTTTAACGTCAAAAGAAACCAATTTGCGTCTTCAGAAGCTTTCGACAGAGCTGATTCGCCTGAAACTTCAGCTGGTGGGTGATCGAAACGAAATTATCACCCCGTTTAATGTTAAGGAATTTCCCAAGGCACCTGCATTTGATCAATTATCGGTGATGGATTTGCTGACCAGTTTGAAAGGCCTAGTGGATCAAGAGACTTTGTTAATTTTTAAAACATCTTGCGAGGCTCAGTTCGGACGATCCTTAGACCGCGTTTCAGCCATGCATTTATTAAATGCCTTGGATCTAGAATCGAAAGGTCAAAAGTCTTTGTACCGGATTCGTTATGGAAACCAAAGGCTTTTGCGAACTTTGTACGAGCGGGTTTCTAGTGTTATGCCAGACTTTTTCGTTCGCTTAGAATCACCGTTAGTTGAAATTGAGGATAGGGCGAATACGTTTAAATGTTTTTTCAAAAGTCCCAACGGAAATAAGAACTTTGAAACCCAAAAGATGATCCTCGCGCTACCGGTGAATCAGTATAAAAATATTGAAGGTTTTCTGAATTTAAAAATCAGCGATGAAAAAAAAGAATCCTTAAAAAAAGTTGAGCTTGCCTCTCACTCAAAAATTGTCCTGGGATATAAACAAAAATTTTGGCTCAAAAAGCAGGATTTATTGCTGGCGAGCCGTGGATCTTTCTTTAAAGAAAATTGGCCGATGATCACTTGGGATGGAAGCCTTGCTCAAGGTGGAAATAAAGGAATTTTATCGGCTCTTGTCGGCGGTGAAGCTTCAGAGTCTTTGGGCTCAGGTTACACCGAACAAATCATCAAAGAACTTCAGGTTTTTAGTCGTTCATTTAAAACCGAATTTGAAAATAACAGCCATTTGATGGATTGGAAAAAGAAGCCTTATACGGAAGGCTCTTACGTCATCTATGGCCCCGGAGATTTTTTGCGATACCATGGTCTTTGGAGTGAAAATGATTACAATGGACGCTTGGCTTATGCAGGTGAACATTGTCACCTCACTCGCTTTGGCACGCTGAGCGGAGCACTCGAGAGCGGTCGTAAAGCCGCCGCGGCGATGATTCAAGCTTCGAAAGGGCAAGCTAGGAGAGTTTAGTTTATTTTGCAATTCCGGTGGTCGTGATGGACCATGGGAAAAAAGGCGCCGCCGAATGATTTAAAACATAAGTTTCAAGCTCAGAAGATTTATGAAAATTACTTGTGCTGATTTCATAAATTTTTGAATCGGTCACACCATCAGGGAAACTTCCATCAGCATTTTTCCAAGAGAAATTTGGATAGTGAGAGATCACAACAACTACGATGTCATAGGCCCCACGGAAACCATCTTTATCAATTTGTACGCTAGGAAACTGAACTGTATCGCCGCTCACAGGACGCGTTTGAGTCATCCGAACACTGGAAAGGGCAATGACAGTGGAATCGGCGTGAATGATCGTGGTTTTTTCGAAGCCGTAATAGATCGTCGCATATTGACCTAAATAATTACCTGTTTTCTGCAATTGAATGGCAGGAACAGTGACGGAGCGACCCGCAAGAGCTGGGACAGAATGAAAGAAAGAGATTAACATTCCGGCTAAAATTAAAACTGATAAGGTTAGATTTTTCATAACGATTTCCTATCTGAAGTGGGCCGAGGTGTATCAGAGGTAGGTCGGAAGTTCAAATACATTACCAAGTGCCCGCGGGGATCAAAGCTTAATTTTTGCAGATCTAATTTTTGTCCTAAGATGGGTGGCGGCAAATCCATTTTTCCATCCATGACTTCTCGCTGAGTCTTCCAGGTTGCCGAAGAGCTCTTTAATTTTTCTTTAATTCCTGCCATTACTTTTTCTTTGAAAAATGAGCCAATAAAGGACATGTATTTTTTATCCATCTG
>JAYWDA010000343.1:0-5800 GCA_043780105.1 Pseudobdellovibrionaceae bacterium
AAATCACCTTTAAAAATTTGTTGAACGTAATGAAGGTATTGTTCGAGCCAGGACGTATTCAATCCAAGATCGTTCATCCAGCGCTGATCAACGACCGGATTCAAAGAGTCTAAACGATCTAAAGGACTGCCGGGCAATTGTCGGATCAAAAAAAAGTTGACCGAAATCAGCAGCCAAAGGCTGAATAAAAATTTTAAGGGCGTCTTAAATTTCATCCCATGATTCTTTAGATAAAAATGTTTGATCAACTTTCATTTTAATTGGCTCTGACAGTCGTAGAGGCAAATCTTTGCTGACGCTATAAAGCTTTCCATAAACAAAAGAATTCGAGACCACTCTTTTGACATAATTTCTAGTCTCTAAGAAGGGAATATGTTCGATAAATTCATCCATCTCAAGCGTGCCAAAGTTAGCTATCCAATTCCTAACCCGGTGAGGGCCCGCATTGTAAGCCGCCGCTACAAAGGGAATTTCTTGATCAAAATTTTGCATCAGTCTTGCTAAATAGCGGGACCCGATGCGCACAGCATGGGTAGGTTCTAACAACATGGAGGCCTTAAAGCTGGGCTGATTTAAAAGCTGTGCGACTTTTTTGCCAGTAAACGGCATAATCTGCATTAAACCTAAAGCGCCGACCGGTGAAATCGCATCGCGCCGGTACTGACTTTCCGCCTTCATAATTCCCCAAACAAGTTCCGAAGGAATTTTAAACTCTTTGGCCGAAGGCTCGACATTTTCAGCGTAGGCTTTCGGATACGCAAATTCCCAAAGAAAGCGGACACCATCGATTCCCTGGGCCGCACGAGCGGGCGCAAAAATACTTTGGCCCAAATAAGATGAGCGATGATAATGACCTACAATTTTATATTCGTTCATCAAAGTTCGTAAATAATCTTTATTTTTTGTTTGCCTCTCGATCTCATAAAGATCCCACTTAGCCCAGTCTTCAAGTCCTACGACCATAAGATCGCGGGCTTTTTCGAACCTTTCTGCTAAAGCCGGAGTTTTAAAATCAGAAAGGCCACTGTCACTGATTTGCGATTTGCCATTTTCTTGAACGCTATCACCATCAGCTTCTTCGCCTTCTTGTTCATCACTGGCGTATTGAGCGATCGTCACAGTTTCTTCGGACTCGGTTTCTTCGCCGGCTGATTTTGACGCTTCTCCATCTGGAGAAGCGATCAAAAATTCATTCCAAGAAAATCTTGTCAGTCTGCGACCACTTTCATTATTCCCACGGGAAAGATTTCCTAAGGGGTTTGATTCAGTTATTTTTTTTAGGCGTGCGTTGGAAGCGATCGAATAATAGCCCAGCAATTTATCTTTTGAAAGCCTTTCAAAAATAGGACGGGCCTGCTCCACTTTTCCTAAGCGGTACAGACTCATGGCGCGCCAGTAATCGATTCGATCTTCTGAATTTTTTAAGCGCCGGCCGGTATGTATTTCGCTCAGCTTTGTTAAGCCTTGGTAGGCTCCTTTAAAATCACCTTTTAAATATTTCAGCCAAGCTAAATTCCAATTGGCATCGCGACTCAATCCTGATTTTGGATAGACTTTTAAAAACTCACGAAACCTTCGCCCCGCCCCGTCGTAATCTTGAAATTGGTAACTTAAAAAGGCCGACTGATAGAGGGCTTGTCTTCCTTGTTTCGACTTAGGGCTTAACTTGTACGCTTCATAGTAAGAACCTACTGCCGATTGAACTTCGCCACTTCGCGCCGCCGCAGAGGCGAAAAGAATTAAAAAGGAAAAATTAAATCTATAGGCCGAATAGTAAGGCTGTAGCAACTCTAAGGCTTTTTTAGTTTCGCCTTCCTGCAAAAAGAAATTGGCTTGCAGCTCGTCCGCCGAAAATTTATTTTCCTTGGCCAAGCTTGCTTTCACTTGGGTGATTTCGCTTTGCGCTTTTTCATCCAAACCATTCCACATTAAAAATCGCACACGAGCTTTAAAACTGTCTAGATGGCCATAACAATGCGAACTTTCACCATTGATTTTATTTTCATAAAGATCTGAACCCCAATCTTGGGTTCTATCGAAGGCAGGATATTTTTCATATATTTTTTTAATCCAGAGGCACGCATGGGTTTGATTTTGAGTGCCTTTTTCAGCCACTGCTAATTGAAAGATCACCTCGGGGTAGCGATCGGTTCCACGGGCCCGCTTTTCAAGGAACGCCAGACGGGCTTTCGCCTCACGAAATTTTTTTTGTTTCAAATCTAGCATGGCAAGGTCCAATTGCGATTCATTTTTTAATTTTAGATTCGGCGACATTTTTTCAATTTTTTTAAGTTCAACTTCCGCTTCACGATCTTTGCCGAGCTTTAAATAGTTTTGTGCCAAATAGTAATGGCCATAATCTTCAAGCTTACTTTGTAATTGTAAGAACTCATGAAAGATCAGCGCGCTTTTTTCAAACTGCTGCGCTTGGAAATAAAAATACGCCAGCTGAAACTTCATCAGATCCTGCGATTCAGACGCCGGTGATTTAAGTAATTCTTTTTCTAATAAGGCTTGGGCTTCAGGAAATTTATTTTTCCGTACAGATTCACGGACGCGCTCAAAAAGCTCACTTGATTCTGAACTAGGAACTCGCCGCGCCTCGGAAACTGTCGGCCATAATAGGGCCAGTGAAAGCAGAGAAATTACAGAAAGGAACACCCTTTTTACCATCACACATTCCTTGTAAGTTGGATTCTTTAATGATAGCGACAATCATGGCAAAATCGAAAGCAAAAACAATTTTTACTTGTCAGAACTGTGGCGCACAAAGAGCTCGATGGGAAGGCCGTTGTAGTGATTGTGGCGGCTGGAACACTTTCGTTGAAGAAACTTTTACCGATAGCGGCCCACAAAACCGAGGTTGGTCAACGGGAGCAAGTTCATCTGTTGAAACCATGTCCCTAGACCAAAGTCCCAAGCAAATCCAGATGAAGCGTTATAATACGGGGCTTGAGGAATTCAATCGAGTTTTAGGTGGCGGCCTGGCTGAAGGAAGTTTTGTGCTTCTCGGCGGAGCGCCCGGCATTGGCAAATCGACTCTGCTTCTGCAAATGGCTGGTGGCCTGGCTAAAAATAACCATAAAGTTCTTTACGTCTCGGGAGAAGAAAGCGTCGCGCAAACCAGTCATCGAGCCCATCGATTAAATATTAAAAGTCCACTGATTGAAATCGCAGCGGAAAGTCAGTTGAACTCTATTTTGGATTTAGCCAAAGCCAAGCGCCCGGATGTTCTCGTCGTCGATTCCATTCAAACTGTTTACTTACCTGAGATACAATCGGCACCAGGATCTGTTTCGCAGGTTCGCGAAAGCGCCGGCCACTTAATGACTCTGGCTAAGCAACAAGGCATCACAGTTATTTTAATTGGCCATGTGACGAAAGATGGCTCGATCGCAGGTCCTAAAGTTTTAGAGCATATGGTCGATTGTGTTTTATCTTTTGATGGCGACACGTCTTACAACTTTCGACTTTTACGCTCGCTCAAAAATCGTTTCGGTGCCGCTCTTGAACTTGGTGTTTTTCAAATGACCTCGGAAGGCCTGGAAGAAGTCACAAATCCCTCGGAGCTTTTCTTAGAAGAAAGATCCACGCATTCCCTAGGATCAGCCATCTTTGCTTCTGTCGAAGGAACGCGGCCCCTTTTGTGTGAAGTTCAAGCTTTGACATTATCCACGCAAATGGCAATGCCACGTCGAACTTCACTGGGCATTGACTTGAACCGACTGCATTTATTAACTGCCGTTTTAGATCGCCACCTAGACCTTCGCTTAGCTCATTCGGATATTTATGTGAACGTTGTTGGCGGCCTAAAACTGATCGAGCCCGCTGCAGATGTCGCAGTTGCCGCGGCCATTCTATCTACTGAGTCCCGACAAGAGCTTGATCCGAACACTGTTTTTTTTGGCGAGATCGGCCTGACTGGCGAAATTCGTGGCGTTTCATTTGTTGATGTCAGAATCCGCGAGGCCGATAAATTAGGTTTTTCAAACTTTATTTTACCACTCTCCAACAAAAAGCATCTCGAGACCCTGAAGCTGTCGTCAGAAAAAAAGATTACTTTTATAAAAAATGTGCGAGAATTAAGCAAAGTCATTGCGCAAAAATGACCATGGAGGATTTTTCGTGGCTTCAAAAAATGATATCTTAAAAGAAACTTTTGAAGAGGGTGATTATATATTTTTTGAAGGCGACATCGAATCGCACTTCTATATTATCGAAAAAGGCCAGGTTCAAATTTTTACAAAAAATAACTCTGGTAAAAGGCTTAATATTTTAACGGTGCAAGACGGCGAATCCTTCGGTGAATTTGCTTTACTGGATAAGAAGCCAAGATCTGCCTCTGCTCAAGCTCTTTCAAAAGTAAGTCTGATTAAAGTTTCTGAGGCCGGCTACGAAGAACTTTTAGGTGATTTGCCGATTTGGGCCTCTAGCATGATGAGATCTTTCACGGCACGGCTCAGAAATATGACACAGATTCTTAAAGACTCGGACCAATTTATTCCGCGCAAATAAGTTTAATAATTTAAACTTATTACTTCGAGTACTTCAAAAATATTTCGCGCTGTAAATCCATAAACATAGTTAACAGCTTTACTTCCATAATTTTATTTCCAGCATCAAACTGAACTCCAAAGACCTGTCCTGCGCGCTCGCCGCCTTCCTGGCGAATCACATGCCTGACGGTTCCGTCCATATTTAACGGCCGACGAATCCCTAAATGAATAACACCCTTAATCGTTTCCCCAGTCACAAATTCAGGTTCAGACAAAGGAAACCAAACTTTGACCCCGCCACTGCTAAAATCAATAATTTTTAGCTCATAGAAAACATTTTTCTTACGATGCTCAATCATATTAAATCCGCAAGGAAACTCGGCCGGCATGATCAGCCGAGCTGATTTGCGTCTTTGCAAAATATAAAAATCTGAAGTTGTGTCGATATAGTATTTACCCTCTGACAAAGTGAGCTCGCCACGAAAAAAATATCTTTCATAGCCAAAAGTAAAATTGACCACAACCGATTGGCTTTTTTCAGGAACTAACCCTCCGAAAATAATACGGCACTTTAAAAGCTTATCTCCTTCGGAACCGTCTGACATCATATTGTATATATCTTCGCCCGCCCCACGGATGACCAGTGCTGTGCGATGCTCAGCCAGAGAGGCCACCATCCGTTTTCTTTCGGATTGATGAATCTTGCGAAACATTCCCTGCTTAATTGAAGCGCCCATCGACATAACTTACTCCAAGATCTTTAAAAATAGTTCTCGCTCTAAATCCAGCATGGTTGCATTGATTCGCTTTTCTGCCGTCGGTGTTAGATCTGTGTATTGAATTCCAAAAATTTGTTTATGCTCTTTTCGAACATGTAACTTGTGGTAAATAACTTTACCCTGAACATCGATGGGAAGTCTTGAACCTATTCTTAATGTTCCTTCAATGGCTTGATCCACTCGTACGAGCGGAAGCTCAGTATTTAAAGCCACCCGACATCCGCCATCGGAAATATCAGTCAGAATTCCTCTTAAAAAAGCCATCTGCCCGCCCAGCCGCTTAATCATCCAGTGAGCTTCGTAATCATGGGGAATTTTAAGCCGACGATTCTTGCGCCTAGCCAAGTGAAAAATATCTGTATCAATATTAAAATGAATTTTCCGTTGTTCGATACTGATTACCGTCACTAAAAAATAAATTTCAGAGTTGATCACAAAATTTAACGTCACGGGCCTATTGGATTGGTTGAGTGTCAGCTTATTAGGACGAGGACATGATATCAATCTTTTAGAACCCGAGGGAAG
>JAYWDA010000344.1:0-4991 GCA_043780105.1 Pseudobdellovibrionaceae bacterium
CTTGCCCGCTGGAATCTCCGAAGATTTGAAATTCAATATGTTTAGCGCGATCTAAATATTTTTCGATGAAAACTTTTTCTGAACCAAACGCCGAAAGTGCTTCTCGCTGAGCAGATTCAATTTGATCTTTGGCTTCAGCTTTTGACGTGATCAATTTCATCCCACGTCCACCACCCCCGGCGGCCGCTTTGACAATCACTGGGAAGCCAATTTTTTCGCATTCAGCAACCAAGACCGCTACCGTTTGATTGGCACCTTGGTATCCAGGAACTAAAGGCAGCCCTGCTTTTTGAGCAAGCTCTTTGAATTTAACCTTATCACCCAGTGTGCGAATCGTTGCAGGCTCGGGACCAATAAAAATAATTCCGGCCTCTTTACAAGCCTGAGCAAAATCAGCGTTTTCTGACAAAAATCCAAAGCCCGGGTGCAAAGCATCAGCTTCACCGGCAAGGGCGCCATTGATATTGGCCTTAATATTTAAATAACTCTCGTTTGTTGCGGCAGGTCCTATGCAGATTTTTTTATCGGCCATTCGGTAAGCACGACTTTGCACATCGACTTCTGAATGCAGTAGCAAAGTTTCAAGGCCCAGTTCTTCACAGGCGCGAATAATTCGAACAGCCACTTCTCCGCGATTGGCAATAGCGACCCTTTTGATTTTTCCGATCAAAGGTCCCTCCAGGAAGGTTCTCTTTTTTCAAGAAAGCTTTTAAGGCCTTCTTGTCCTTCGCTGCTAACCCGTCTTTCAGCAATCAAGCGAGTCGTTCGCTCTTTTTGTTGTTCCCAAGTCAAACCGGGAAGATCGAAAAGTAATTTTTTAATTTCACGCGCGGCTTCGGGCCCTGCCTCTGAAAACATTTGCATTTTTTTCGGTAAAAGACTGAGACCTTTTCCGTTGGGAACAATTTCTTGAACTATACCCATGCGCTGTGCTTCAACCGAATCAAAAACTTTTCCAGAAAGCATCCATGGTCGAACTAATCCCAAATGAGCTTTACGCGCCACAAAGGGGCTGATCACAGCTGGCGCTAAACCCAGCTTCACTTCGCTAAAACAAAACTGTGTATTGTCTTCGGCGATCACATAATCGCAGCACGCCAGTAATCCCATAGCGCCACCCACAGCCGCGCCGTGGACAAATCCTAAAATCGGCAGATGGCATCTGGCTACTGCTTCAAACATAGAAAATAGTTGGCTTGAATCCTGCCGATTTTGTTCCAGCGAATACTTCACCATCGCCTTCATCCAATTTAAATCGGCACCGGCGCAAAAAACTTTTCCTTCACCCAGCAAAGCGACTGCGGACAAATCTTTTCTTTCGTTTAAACCGACAAAAATATCTTCAATCTTTTGAATCATATCAGGATCAAAGGCATTTCTTAAATCCGGTCGATTGAGTTTTACATAAGCCATTCGATCTAGTTCAGTAACAATAATTGAAGACATGATTACATCCTTAGAACACCTTGGGAAGCCGGTCCCCAAGGCTTGTTAAGACTGGCTGATAATCCCAAAGCTAAGACTTTTCGAGTTTCTGCCGGATCGATAATTCCATCATCCCAAATTCGCGCCGTGGAAAAATAGGCTGAGCTTTCTTGTTCGTATTTTTCTAACGTTGGCTTTCTGAATTCTTGCTGCTCTTCCGCAGACATTTTCTGACCCTTGACCGCCATTTGATCCATTTTTACAGTCAGTAAAACATTCGATGCTTGTTCGCCGCCCATGACAGAAATTTTTGCGTTTGGCCACATCCATAATTGTCGCGGTTGAAAAGCACGACCGCACATTCCATAGTTCCCGGCGCCGTAAGAGCCACCAATCACTACCGTAAACTTTGGCACTCTTGCATTGCTGACGGCCATCACCATTTTTGCGCCATGCTTAGCAATGCCTTCGTTTTCATATTTTCGGCCGACCATAAAGCCAGTAATATTTTGTAAAAAGATCAAGGGCACTTCGCGCTGTTCACAAAGCTCGATAAAATGCGTTGCCTTCAAGGCACTTTCGCTGAACAGCACGCCGTTATTAGCAATAATTCCCACAGGCATTCCAAAAATATGAGCAAAGCCTGTGACCAAAGTATTCCCATACAATGGCTTAAATTCATGAAATCGACTGCCATCCACAATCCGGGCAATCACTTCGCGAACATCAAATGGTTTTTTACTGTCGGCTGGAATCACGCCGTAAATTTCTTTTGGATCAAACAAAGGCTCTTCAATCGCGGCCAATTTCATCTGCACTTTTTTTTGATGATTTAAATGTGCAACAATATTGCGAGTGATTTCAATCGCGTGCTCGTCATTTTCAGCCATGTGATCTGTGACGCCACTGATTTCAGAGTGCACTTGTGCGCCCCCTAAATCTTGAGCGCTGACTTCTTCGCCCGTCGCTGCTTTCACCAATGGCGGTCCACCTAAAAAGATTGTGCCGGTGTCTTTCACAATCACATTTTCATCACTCATGGCAGGAACGTAAGCTCCGCCCGCCGTGCAAGATCCCATCACAACAGAAATTTGTGGGATGCCTGCAGCTGACATCCGCGCTTGATTATAAAAAATTCGGCCGAAGTGATCTCGGTCCGGAAAAACTTCAGATTGTAAGGGCAAAAAGGCGCCGCCACTGTCCACAAGATAAATACAAGGTAAGCCATTTTCCATGGCAATTTCTTGGGCGCGCAAATGTTTTTTAACGGTCATTGGAAAGTAGGTTCCGCCTTTAACAGTGGCATCGTTAGCGACAATTACGCATTCAGTTCCTTGGATTACACCGATGCCTGTAATCACTCCGGCAGCTGGTGCCTGATTGTCATACAGACCGTCGGCTGCTAGCTGTGAAAATTCCAAAAATGTCGTTCCAGAATCCAAAAGACCTTGAACTCGATCCCGCGGGGTTAATTTTCCTCGAGCTTTATGCTTGGCAGAGGCTTCCGCTCCGCCGCCCATTTTGGCGATTTCGACTTTGGCACGCCATTGTTCAACAACGGCCTTAAGAGCCTTAAAGTTAGCTTTAAATTCCGCTGAGTCCGAGGACAATTGAGTTTCTAATGTTTCCACTCTTTAATCCTTAGTGGAATTCAGGGCTGGAGTCCACTTCAGTTCCAACCGCGCAAAAATTTCTGCGACTTTTTGGTCTTTGTCGTCAAAAAGAGCGATATTATTTTCGCATTCACTGACTCTTTGCCGGCGCAATTGTGCGAGGACTTTTTCACGCAAAGCCTCAGACAGCTCCATGCGAGCCCGACAAGATTCTTGAATCGGACGGTGCTTTTTAAATCGCATTTCAAGAACTCGGATCTGAAGGTTTCCAATGGGCGCATGCCGACGCCATAAATTACGAGCCGCTTCAATGGCGGCGACGGTGCAAACAGATTCATCAATCTCTTGGCTGTCTGTTAAATTTTTTAGGCGAAAAGGAATACTGACTTCGACTTGCGTATCAGAAAGTCGGGCAATTTTTAGACCCATTCCCATAGCTAAAGGTCGAATAAAATCTAACGCGTAGCTTAAGACACCTTGGGATGCGGCAGGTGCTACATTTTCAATCAAAGCGGCTAAGTCTGCCGGTGAAATTGGCAAGCCACGATCTTGTAACCAACTCCGAATCTCGGTTTCTACTTTGGCCAGATTTTTTTGTGCTAAATTTCTTAAAGCGCTGGGAAGAAAGGGCGTTTTTGATATTAAAGTTGTCATCCGTTGCTCGCTCATGAGATACCTCAAAATATAACCCCCAGAGTAATGAGTGTGAGGATTCAAGTAAAATGAAAAAAGTTATCAGCCTTGTCGTCTTCGTGATTCTTCTAGCTTGGACCTGGAACTTAATTCACAGGGATCCCACCATCAGCTTTGAGACGCACTCCATCATTCAGCAAAAGTTGGCTAAGATTATTCAAGCCAGCGTGCAAAAGCATCGCCCCGCTGCCAAGGATTTTAATCTTGTGCGGCTTTGGACAGAAACCATCAGCCCTGAAAAAGTAAGTGCGCATTTTACCTATCAATTTAACGAAGGGGAAAATGACAAATCGGCTCAACAGACTGTCACGGGAGAAGCCCTTTTAAACAAAACGACTTCTGAAGAAAACTCGCAGGAAAATTGGAAAGTCGAAAAAGTTAAAACTTCGGCCAATCAAATTATTTTTCAAGAAGGCGAAGCCATCGATCCTTCTAAAGAAGCTCCCGCAGAAAATTAAAACTTTTCGGAGTTGGTGTGGATTTAATTCCCGAACAAAAATTTATTCAGATCGATGAAGAGGGCTACGCCCTTTTTGGCGAAACGCGTGTCAGTGACGAAGATATTGGCCGCCAGATCCTGTCGAACTTAGCCATCAACAAAAATCATCGCTTAACAACAATGGTCGACGACGAAGAAGTTATTGTCGAAGCCTTTGATGCGCCTCTGATCGCCCAGCAAGTGGAAGTCCGCGATGGCCAATGGATTCTACAAGGGCCCTACCGCTTTTTGTCGTCTTTCAAATTAGAAAATTTAAGATTGGATGAGTGGGATCGCTTTCATGGCTTAACCGATAAAGGAATGCCTTTTGTTTTTTCAAGAAAAGCCCAGGCCCATTTTTTTAATTTACTTGAGGACTACACTGACGACAGTATTTCATTTCAAGGGCAAACTTTTGAAATTCCCCCGTCATTTAAAAATACAACCCACATAAACAAAGAATCCTGGTGGAGTGATATTTACCGGCAGCCAGAAAATCCGGGCTGGAACCTTAATGAACCCACCGAAGCCCTTAAAGACATGCTTCCCCGCTTAAAACTGCCAAAGTCCCGAATATTAGTTTTGGGCTGCGGCGAAGGGCATGATGCGGCTTTATTTGCTGAGTTTGGCCATAAGGTCACAGCCATCGATATGTCCCCAGAAGCCATCCTCCGGGGAAAAGAAAAGTATGGCCACTTTTCGAATTTAGAATTTATCGAAGCTGATTTTTTTAAATTAGGGCCCGAATTTAATAAGGCTTTTGATATCGTTTTTGAACACAC
>JAYWDA010000345.1:0-11698 GCA_043780105.1 Pseudobdellovibrionaceae bacterium
TCGGGGTCGATGTCGATGTCGTGGTCGTTGTTGTTGTAGTTTCAGCAGCAGACACTGTTAATCTGGTGAGCAAAACGATTGATGTCATTATCAATTTCATAAAACCTCCTGTGAGTCCGATCGGACGATGATTTGTCCCTAGAAGCAAGGCTAAAAAATTTTGTAAGCTTACTAAATATAATTATATTTGAATCCACAAATCGCCCCAGTCTTCAGTGCGCAGGAGCGGAATTCTGTTTAGCTTTAATCTGGCTTGAATCAGGGGGTGTGGATGTCGATATCTTTTGTAACGCGCCGATGAAATAGCTGCCCAAGGGTGATGTAATTCATCCATTAGTTTTTGTGAGCTGCTGAACTGGCTGCCATGATGACCCAACAGCCACCATTTTATTTTTAAATTCTGCGTGTTGCGAGCCCACCAATTCTCTTCCAAAGAGGTGCTGTCGCCTGGAAATAGCGCCTGCGCTATTGGTAAATAATAAACCCGGCTAAGATCATTTGATTCTTTGCCATGCACGGAGTCCTCAACCTCACGCACCTGTGCTAGGCCTTGTAATTTTGAATCACAGAGTAAGAGATGATCAAAAATTTTTTGTTTCCGTGGGCTCGAGATTTGACGGGTCGACTGATACAAGCAAACTCTCGGCCACGAAGCCAGGCGAGGAATAAATCCAATATGATCCCAGTCATCGTGGGAAATAAAAAGTCGATTTTGCTTGGCGCGGCAAAGTTTTTCTACCGCTTTCGGAAAAGTTTCGCCGCCCATATCAAAATGCCAACACTCTTCGCCGACAAGGACTGTTGTCCATGCGCCTTGGCCAACATTCCATATAATCATATAAGGACGAGGAGACTCGGGAATAGGAACAGGACTTAATAGGAGAAGCAGGAAAGCAGCAAAAATCATGTCCTATAGATCCTTTGATAAAAAAGGCCACCAAATTGTAAAATGAAATGCAGGCTTATAATCCATATCCAGCCCTTAAGGTAAGACGTCGGCCCCTTAATAGCCTCGAAATGAAATTCTTGACCTAGATCAAGTATCGTCCAAAAAAACGTCATCACAATTTCAAGTGCTTTTAAGAAAAACGAATTTAGAAACGCTAAAATACAGAGTGGAAAAAGAAAACAGGCGGTCACCGTCCCTAGGGTTACATTCCATAAAATGGAAAGTGGATGAGCACCGCCAAGACTTTGCAGGAGCGGAAGCAAGATCACGAAAACCCAAGCGCTTGTTGCTAGTAAATGTTTTACATAGGAGTGATCTTTCTTTTTAAAAGTAGCCGCGATGGTTAAAGCTAGTGCGGCGGCCCAGCTCAGTTGCAAAGAATAGGACTGACACCATTCAGGAAAAAAAGCCAAGGTCAGAAGACCCGTTATAAAAACTTTCTGTGGACCAGTTAAAAATAGTTTTCTCTCAAAAAGAAAAACCCCGAGGCTGCAGCTGATCAAGGATCGAACGCAAGGGGCTTGTAAGCCGGTCATTAAAGTAAATCCAAGTAAAGCCAAAAACAAAAGGGTCCGCGACCATCCAAAATAAATTAAAATTTCGCTAATGACCACAAGGTGTCCTGCTGACACGACAAAAATGTGAATGAGGCCAGTGATTTGTAACGCTAAATAATTTTTTGGATCCGAAACCTTTTTGCCACAAACTAATGAGGCGATCGTTCCGCTCTCGGTTGACAAGCTGGGAGTCATTTCTTGGCAGATCATTTGTGTTTTCTGTCCAAGAAGTGCTAGAAAATTTGGCAAATTAAGAAAATGTGAAATGCTTAGGATCAAAGCAATACCCGCGATAAGTTTCATATATTCATAGACTTAGCAAAACTCTTGCTAGGCTCTTGTTCGACTAGAATCTGTTTCCAAGGATGTTAGTGTTCGGAAACTGGAATTTAAGATCTGTCATGGACAGCTTAGATCTGTGTCAGTATATTTGAATTACATGAGTAATTATATAGACTTAGTATGTGCTTAAACTTTCATCAAAAGGCTGGAGCCCTTGAAAACTAAACGGTCTAAGGTCCAGCGCTGGCAAGACTCAACATAAAATGTGGATAACTCTTTCTTGTTGGTGGGACGCGGTCTGTGTCATACTTATCGGGAAGTTAGGGAGAAAAAATGAAACGACACCTATTATTATGTGCTGCTGCAAGTTTGCTTGTCACATTCCTAAACTTATCTGCACAGGCGAAACCCAAACCAGTTACGTCTGACGAGCTTTCTAAAGAAAATTTGCTGATCGAACTTTCTGGCAAAGATTATAAGAAAATCAGTGAAGAAGCTTTATATGCAGAAATCATTGGCGCCTATAAGAATGGCAATGAGATCGCCTTGAAAACTCGCACTCAGACTTTCCTTAAAAGATTTCCACAAAGTCAGTTTGCAGATAATGCACTTTATTTATCGGGGCTGATGGCTTTGCAGAATAGAAGTTACCCTGAAGCACTTCGTGATTTTCAAAAAATTAGCAAAAATTATCCGAACAGTAACAAAGCTGTTTCAGCCCAGTTTTCAAAAGCGATCACTTACAAGCGATTGAATTTGCCGGCAGAATCAAAAAGAGTTTTTAAAGAAGTGATGGCGAAATATCCTGGCAGCCCTGAATCGTTTCGGGCCGAGGCGGAGTTAAAACTTTTTAATTAATAAAGGGTGAAGATGCAAGGACGCTGTCTTCTGACTTTTCTCATATTTTTGTCTTTTCCATTTTGCGCTCAGGCTCAAGATGATCCGTTCGCACCTGAGCTCGATGCACCGGCGCTTGATTCGCCAGCGCCTATGGAGTCGCCGTCTCCAGAGTTTGCGCCGCCATCGAGCGAGCCAACCGCCGCTGAGGCTCCACCGTCTATTAGTCCAAGCAATGAGCCCGATCCCACCAGCACATTGACTCCAAAGGCTGCGACTTCAAGCAGTGATGAATTTTCAGAATTTGAGGAGTCGGGAGGACCGCCACCAGCAAAGCCAGCCCCTGCGGCACCTCTAGTTGCAGAAAAAATAGCGCCAACAAAGCCGGTCATCGAGGTCAAACCTTCTGAGGCGGCCCCTCTGCCAGTCGCCCAACCAACGCCACTGCCGGTAATGCCTGCGCCAAAAGAAAAGGTAAAAGAGAAGGTAAAAGTCGTTCAGAAGCCAGCGCCACTTCCAGCGGAAAAGAAAACCAAATTTTACTCAAGGTCATCTGCCCCACCAGTTCAGTCTTTAGGCGGAGATGAGCCTGATTTTTCTAAAGAAGAACAGTTGCATCGCACTTACGAAAAATACAATGCTCAACCGACTTCGGAAACCTCTTGGGAAAAAGCTGTCTCTGCGGGTAAGGCACAAATTTATAACGTTCAGTCTGGGGATACTCTTTGGGATATCTCGCAAACTCTTTTCGGAGACAGTCAATTTTGGCCCAAGGTTTGGTCCATGAATAATCAGACTTTTCCAAACCCGCACGAAATTACACCCACAACAAAAATTCAATTTTTCAAAGGCGGCTTGAATGAGGCTCCGTCGATGGCTGTCTCAAATCCTGAAAAACCTTTAGTGGTCGCACCGCCGTTAGCAAAAAATGAGTCCGATGTTGGTGGGCAGGCTAACGATGCGCCCGCAGCGGTTTTCCCCGCGCCTTCTCGAAAAACAAAAATTCTTAAGCTGATTCCTGACAGCCTTCCGTTGTACCGGTTGGGCGGCGTCAATAAAGCAAATACAAATGTTGAAATTATCAATGGGCGAAAAGATTTTGTTGAACCCCTTGTTTCAATGACCCATTACATTGTTGAAGGCGAATTGCCAGCTGTGGGTGTTGTCGTTGAAACTGAAAAAGGCGGTCAAACGGCCTCAGAATTTCAGTATGTTATTTTGCAATTAGATCAGCCGGAAGGAAAAAGCTTTCATATCGCACGCGCTCTTGAAACGGTCAGGAACCCGAAAGTTTTAAATGGCGCCAGTGGCAGAATGGTCGAAGTCCAAGGCGAAGTCGAAGTTCTAGAAAAGGTGGCTGAAGATAAAAATTTATATCGAGCCATTGTGAAGAAAGCAATTTCTCCGATAGCTGTGGGTGCAAAAGTATTAAAGGGGCCGTTAGCTTTAGTCGATGTCGCCCCAGGTCCGGCCGCAGCCGCCACGCAAGCGACTTTAATCGGTGGGCAGTACAGCGCTGAGAGAAGATTATTTCCTCAGTTTAGTTTTGTTTTTGTCGATGCCGGATCCAACAGTGGAATGAAAGAAGGACAGACCCTTAACGTGTTTGCAAATTTGAAATCAAGAAACGACAAAACGGTGGTTGAAAATAAAAATCGTTGGGTGGGCCAAGTTAAAATTATAAAAACTTCGGAAAACTTTTCGACGGCCTACGTGACGGCAGCTTTTGAGGAATTGCAAGCGGGCGACCATATCGGGAGCGGTGCCACTCAGACGACAGCAGAAAAAGTCAGTGCCGAGGCTCAAGGTAAGCCAGCCGATACGGCGGCGGAACCTTTAGAGTCCACAGAGGCACCCTTAGAGCTGTAAGGTAAACATTCAGTGGCGCATCCTAAGTCCGGCCACGAAATAAGCGGAGCATAGCTTGTGGAGTCGCACGCCCTGTGAATACTATTTGCTGGTTGATGGGTCATGGAATGGTTACATCAATTATTACGGGTTCAAAATCAAAGCTGGTTTTTTTATCATAAAGAATATTTCCGTCAAAAATGGAAGGTATCAGGCGTCGATCGCTATGCCATTTTGGAAGAATGGTTTTTAGAATTCCCAGCGCTTCGAGAAAAAATTCAAGGGCCCATTTCTGCGCCTTTTTATGATAGCTGCGCCGATGAGTTTCACTGGATTCTTTATGGGGCTGATGATTATCCAGAGTGCTTTTATGCGATGATGGATGCGCCTTTGATCGTCACCGTCATCGGTGAAAAGTGCTGGCTGCAGCGCCCTTGTCTGTCAGTCGTTGGAAGTCGTAAGCCAACAGCGGATTCGCTAAAATGGATTGATCAAGAGCTGGGGGCCTTTGTGACGGAACAAAAAGTTGTTATCGTTAGTGGAGGAGCGTTTGGTGTTGATCAAGCGGCGCATGCCTTGTCCCTTCGAAAAAAAAATCCGACGGTGGCCATCTTACCCTCAGGTTTGGGGACGATTTACCCGGAAGTTTTTAAGAATTGGACGCAGTCGATTGTTGAAGCGGGTGGTAGCCTTATTTCCGAGTACCCTTTGCAGCAGCGCATGGCGAAAGGATTCTTTCATCACCGGAATAGATTGATTGCACAAATGGGCGTTGCCACTTTAGTGGTTCAGGCAGCACTTAAAAGTGGAACTTTAATGACAGGGCATCTGGCTGCCGAAGCGGGCCGACCTTTATGGGTGTTGCCGGGTCATCCATTACAAAGTGTCTACCATGGAAATTTAAAACTTCTGCAAGAAGGTGCGACGCTAGTCACAGGTGCTGAAGATTTAAGCTTATTTTTTCAAGTAGAAAATTGGCCTCCTCGGACAGAAGTAGCATATGTAGGGGAAAATATGAGATTGTTAAACTAGCCCTAGTGGTTAGGTTTTATAAAAAATTAAACTCATTAAAAAGTGACAGTTGATGAAAAAAGGCATTGCCTTCTCTTCTTGGTTTCAATTAACCTTTATCTAAGGGAGGGGCGATGTGGTCAGGGATGACCGTGGTGGTAAGGATGCTACTGCATCGCTCATTTTTCTTGGGGACTTCAGTTCCAATTTCTTCTTAAGGTTTCAAATCCAATTCCACCAAAAATAAGATTAGGCAGCCACATAGCTAATAGGGGCGGCAATTTCCCACTCCGAGACAAACCTTCAAATGTGACATAAATTCCCCAATAAAGAATGATCAGGACTACGCAAAGAATCATGCCACCAGCTTTTTGATTTCTTCGATTGGTGTTAGTCCCCAAACCCACGCCCACCGTACCAAACACGATACATAAAAATGCAATGGCCCAGCGCTTATGCCACTCTGTCATCAGGGTCCGTTGATCTTCTTCGGTCATATTCTCTTGGTTAAGAGATTTTTTAAGCTCCGTTAAAGTCATTGATTGGGGAGATTTTTCTCGCTCTTCAATCTTGATCGGATCAATTAATTTAATGTCATAAGAATCAAATTTAATTTTTGTATGAGTCTCAGACTTTCGATGAATATCTCCGTCATTCAAGCGCAGCAAAACATTTCGACCTGGGTTTGCGGGATCTGGAACAATTTTTCCACTTTTCGCAATAATGGTTAGGGGCGAATTAACTTCGCGCGGATCATAAATAAAAACTTTTTTCAAAGTGCCTTTTTCGGAGTCGACTTCATTGGCATAAACCACCATATCAAAAAACCCCTCAGAGAAAGTTCCCGCCTTGACGGCAATCGCTGGTTTTGCACTGGCGGCGCGACTGTAAAGAACTTCGAATTTTCGGTTCCCCCAAGGCGCTAAATAAAAAGAAGTTTGAGCTGAAATAAGAGCCACAAAAAAGGACAGGATGAGGGCCGGGGTGAGAATCGTATTCATGCTAAGCCCTGTGGCTTTGATAGCAACAATTTCTGAATCATTACTTAAGCGTCCATAGGTTAACAAGACAGCAAATAATAAACTCATTGGGAAAAGGGCGGGCAACATAGAAATACAAATGTAGCCGATGATCTCTGCCACTGTTGAAAGTTCCAGACCATGAGAAATCGCGAAATCCGTTAGTCGCAAAACTTGAAACATTAAAATAATAGAAACAAAAACAGCCATGCCAAGAATAAATCCTGGAAGCATTTCGAAAAATAAATATCGGATTGCGAGTAAGCCCCTCATCATTTTAGTATATAGTGCGAAGAATCTGATCGGCATTGTTTTCTTAGCGCGCCAAAGGTCGAGCTCGGGGATGTTTCGATTCGCAAGCATTGACCCCTGTCCGGCGGCACTCAAAAATAGGAGATGGCTAAAATATTGCTGATTTATGATGATTACACGGAGCTGAATGCCGTTCAGTTCACACTTAAGAAACTGGGTTTTGATTGTCTTGGCATCAGCACTGAATTCGGCACCAATCAGCAGGTCATCTCGTTCAATCCAGATATTGTTATAGCCTCAGGACGTGGTCCGAAGGTGACAACGGTAGGTGTCGGTCGACGCCTTAAAGAGATGCCTCGATGGACCGGTAAAGCTATCTTGATTTTTCCAGCTGGCCACAAACCAAATCCCGAAGACCTCATAAAGATTCGCATGGATGTAGTGTTAGAAGCTCCAGTTGAAAATGTCCGCTTAATTCAAGTTCTTGCCAGGCTGACGAATCAGGATGATCAAGTTTTGATTGAGAAATTAATCAAAACGATGGCGCAAGAAAATACCGTCAAGGATCCCAGCTTTATTGTCGGAGGAAAACCAGCCAGCGACAGTGTGTATGTGGGCGGAAACAGCGGTGAAAATAAACACTCAGAGTTTGTGAGCTCAAAAGCTTCTGAACGAAGTGCTGTGGGGGATTTAAGTTTCAAAGCTCTGCAAGGTCCAAGCAATACATCGGAGGTGGCGCGGGTAGGAACTTTTGCATTACCACCGACTGAAAATTCATCGCAAGAAAGCAATCCAGCCTTTGCGAAATCGGCGTTTGATGATTTGAATCGGCGCGAAGAAGCAAGGGCCAGGCGAAGTCCCCAATTTTCATTAAAGCCTGAGAGCGAAGTGAATGAGTCTTTGAAAAGTCATGAGCCGAGTTTGAGTGATTTTGAAAAAAAAGCGGAGGCTCGAATTCGCGAACAGCAAAAATTGCAGTTTGAGATACAGATTGAGACTGAAAACCAAACTGATCTGCCAATCGACAAGCAGGAAGTGAACTGGTCCGAACTTGAAAATCAGCTTTTTCCTCAAAAACCCGTACAAGAAAAGTCTTTATCTACGGCTGTAGAGAGTTCAGAACAGGCTGTGCCGCAATCCATCAAGACTAAGGCTGATGCCGCTGAAAAGGTTCCAGTAGAGGCTTCAGATGTTCCCGAGCAGTTTGATTTTGAACAACAGGTTCGTCGTGCCGAAGGCGGGTTGGCTAGTAAAATGAAGAGTTACCGTGAAATGAGTGACTCTATAAAGCTGAGTCACGAGTCGACGCTAAAGAAAACAAATTCTCGAAAAGCACAAATTGAGTTGATGAAAGACTGGAAACAGGTTGAACTTGATAAGCAAGATGGCCTGCGTCGCGAGTTTACAAAGGCTCTTTTCAAGAAGAAATAGTATATGGACTTTTACAGGAGGATCCATGGCCGCAAATGCAAAGCCCGTCACTGACTCATCGTTTGAAGCAGAAGTTTTAAAATCAACCACTCCCGTGTTGGTGGATTTTTGGGCTGAATGGTGTGGACCTTGTCGCGCATTAAGTCCAAAGCTTGAAGAAGTAGCGACTGAAATGGGTGGGAAAATAAAGGTCGTTAAAGTCAACGTTGACGAAAATCAAGGAACCCCCGCTAAATATAATATCCGTGGAATTCCTACGATGTTGTTATTTAAAGGTGGGAATGAAGTAGGACAACTTGTTGGTAACCATCCAAAAGATGCCATCGTCGATTTTTTAAATAAAAATATTTAGCCTTTTTTTAACGTAGATCAAATTCAACAAATTGTTCGAAAACATCAAAAATTTCCAGGCGACAAAAATGGCGACTCTGCTGAAGTAGCTTTGCCATTTGATCGGGGCGGGTCGCTCGTCCACACGAATCCGAAAAATTTTTTATTTCAGACGGTGTCAGCCCCTGGCGAGAAGTCAGAAGACACTTCCGAAGCGACGCTTTGTTTTCCGAAAGAATCTGTAACCTAGTCAGTGCCTTATAAAACAAACCCGTAGGAGTTATTTCCCAGCCGTACGAGCTATCTAGTGTTTCAACTTGAAGACGAATGAGCTGAGCTTGCTCTTGGATAAGCCAAGAGGACCATCGATCGGCTAAAGCATTTAAATAGTCTAAGGGGGTTAGCCAAAGACTCTCTTTCAGGTCCTGAATCTGATTCCAAGCTTGATCCACTGATATCAAATTGACGGTCATACCGCTCAAAGGGTCGACATTTTTTTGCAGTTGTAAAGTGACTTTAAAAGGCTCCGTCAGCGGATCTTTAAGACTTGCCGGTGAGCCAGTTCTTAATTCAACAAACCAACTCCGGCTGAATTGAAGAGTCGGAGAGGAAGGCTCTTTCAAGGGCGACCTATTGAAAAATTAAAGAGTTAGTTTCAATATCAGAGCCCTTTTTAAAAGTTTGAAGCCAGCTCGTAAAAATTCCATTGGCACGCTGTCTTTGCGACAAATCTGCCGTGAGTGGAGTGGCAGAAGGCTCTTGCTTCAGCTCTTTTAACTTTACAATATATCGCGAAGTCCCCGATCGAACGAAGGATTTCAAAAAAGGTTCTTTTGCAGTCAGGCCAGCCACTTTTTCAATTTCCAAACCGGAAACTTTAGGCACAGCTTGAGCATCCAAGCTGAAAAATCCTGTGTCTTCCCATTTAGCATTTAAGCTCTTAACTTCAGCTTCGACTTTTGCAGGATCAGAATTTAGCAAGGCTTCCAGTTCTTGGGATTTTTTTTGCCATTTTTCTTTGGCTAAAGTTTCCTTCGCAAGGCTTAACTGATGGTCGGCCAAAGTGGCTTCTTGCGCGTCCTTTTTTTCGACAACTTTGATCAAGTGATAGCCAAAAGGACTTTTTACGATGTCTGAAATATGGCCAGGAGGAAGGGAGAACGCGGCCTCCGAAAATTCTTTAACCATTGCGCCACGACCGAAAAAGCCAAGGTCACCTTTTTTTGCTTTAGAGCCTGGGTCTTCGCTGGCTTGAGAAGCTAAACTTCCGAAATCTTCTTTCGTCGTTCGAACTTTAAGAGCCTCAATCTTTGCTAGGGCTGCCTTTTCTGAAGCCTGGTCGCCCGGTTTGAAAGCAATCAGGATGTGCTGGGCATGGACTTGTTCAGGCTGTGAAAGTTGAGCTTTCTTCAAGGCGAATTCGCCTTCGATTTTTTTCTTAAAGTCTTCGCTAGCAAGAGCTTTTTGAGCTTCTTCCGTAGACACCACCTGCGTCGCGGGCTTATCGTCATCAAACTTTACAACTTGTAAGTTCATTTTATAATTTTGTAGAGTTTTCTTCTTATCAGCCTCTAAACTTAAAGTACGACTTGAAGCTTCAAACAGACGGAAGAGGCGGGCCGTGCCCAACTGCTTTCGAATTTTTGCTTCAAAGCCGCCAGGAGTTAATCCTTGGCTTTGCAAGTAAGCATCATAATTTTCCCGCTGAAATTGTCCGTCTTTTTGAAAAGCAGGAATTTGTTGTGTAATAAGATCTTTTATCTCAGTGTCGGTGGCTAAAATGCCAGCTTTGCGGGCGGCTTGAGCCATCAGCTCTCGGTCGATCAACTCTTGCATGGCTTCCATTTTAAATTTTTTGCGCTGCTCGGGGTCAAACGATTTGCCGCCCATGTACTGGGAATAAATCTGAGACATCTGCTGTTCTTTTTCGTCAGCAGCCATCTGGAAATCCATCAATGAAATAAAACTTTCGTTCACGCGGGCGGCTGAACCCATGCCCCCACTGAGTCTATTCGGCAGACCGAAGAACACGAAAACCATAATGATGGCTCCGAAAAGGATCATCGCTGTGATGTTTTTACCCGATAATTTTCTTTTCATCTTTTCTGCCATGTTGTCGCTCATCTGAATCTCCTTTAGCAATGTTCCGTATTAGATCTGAAATGTTGATTTTTTCAAGTGGAAACTGTTGGAATCAAGGGATCTTTTTGCTACCGTTGGATCTCCGAGGTGATATTTGAATCCGTTTAACTTTGATGTCAGAAAAATCATTTTAATTCTCCTCCTTTTGCCCTTGCCCCTGATTTCGATCAATATGGAGCAAAAACCTTTTGCCTCTAACTGGGTGTCTCAACCTCTTGTTTTGCTGAGCACATCTGCCCAAGAGATTTTTTATGGTTTCAGCGAAGGCGTGCGCGGCACGACAGCAATGTACATCAACCTCATCAACATCAAAAAACAAAGCGAAAAAGTGACTAGTAAAAATCAAGAGCTTGAAACACGTTTGCAACAGCTCAGTGATTTGGAAATTGAAAACAGCCGATTAAAAACGCTGTTAGATTTTAAGCAGAATACAAAAATGGAAATGAAGTCAGCGCAAGTGATTGGCTTGGATTTAATGACGGACCATAAAACAATCACTATTAACAAGGGGTCGCAGGACGGTCTGAAAACCGGCCAAGCAGTGATTTCTGCCCAAGGGGTTTTGGGTTATGTTTTTAGACCAAGCCTTCGCAGCTCACAGGTGATGTTGATCACGGATCGCTATGCCGTTGTTGATGGGATTGTTCAGCGGACTCGGGCTCGCGGTATTGTCGAAGGTAAAAATTCTTCTGCCTGCGTTTTAAAATACGTCGAGCGCTCGGAAGATGTGAAACCCGGGGACCTGGTTGTGACCGGCGGGCTAGATAATATTTTTCCAAAAGGTTTTCCCATTGCTATCGTTGAAAATGTGGAAAGAAAAACATTTTCAGTTTCTTTAAAAGTTGATCTGAAGCCAGTGGCTGATCCTTACAAAGTAGAAGAAGTCTTTGTGATTACAAACGCGGCTCAAGAAGATTTTGGCACGCGGTTTTCAGCCAGTGCGGTTCGGGAGCAGTGATGAGTTGGTCCTCCGTTTTGCATTTCACCTTGATCTCGATGTTAGGAATTTTACTAGCAGGTTTTCAAACTAGTTTTTGGTT
>JAYWDA010000346.1:0-7683 GCA_043780105.1 Pseudobdellovibrionaceae bacterium
AAATTGTTTATTAGACCAAGCTTTCGTTAAAAACCCAGATTTAAAAGTTTCTGACTATATGAAAGAAACTGCAAAAAAAGTCGGTGGCGAAGTGAAAATCCGTCGATTTGCTCGCTATGAATTGGGCGAAGGTATCGAAAAGAAAACAACTGATTTCGCAGCTGAAGTCGCTGCCCAGACAAAGGGGCACTAATTGGCGACAACACCTGCTTACAAGCGAATTTTGCTGAAGTTAAGTGGTGAGGCATTGGCTGGAAAACAATCGACCGGTATTAATACGTCGGTCATCCAGCATATTGCCGAAGACGTAGCGCAGGCTCATCGCGCAGGTGTTGAAATTGGTTTAGTTATCGGTGGCGGCAATATCTTTCGAGGCATTGCCGCATCGGCTGAAGGAATGGACCGAGCTAGCTCTGATTACATGGGCATGCTTGCCACTGTGATTAATTCTTTGGCGCTTCAGGATGCTTTAGAAAAACAAAATGTTCCGACTCGCGTGCAGTCTGCGATTGCCATGGCGGAAATTGCTGAGCCTTATATTCGCAGACGGGCCATGCGCCATCTTGAAAAAGGTCGCTTGGTAATTTTCGGTGCAGGCACAGGAAATCCTTATTTTACGACGGATACAGCGGCCAGTCTTCGAGCCATGGAAATCAACGCTCAGGTGCTAATGAAAGCCACGAAAGTCGACGGGATTTATGACAAAGACCCGATGAAAAATACGGACGCTAAAAAATATGATAAAATTAAATACATCGAAGTTTTAAATCAAGGGCTTGAAGTGATGGACTCAACGGCCATCAGCCTTTGCATGGACAACAAACTTCCTATTTTAACCTTTGACCTGACCAAGCGAGGGAATATCCTTAAAGCGGTGATGGGTGAAACCATCGGGACGCTGGTCCATTAAATTTGAGGAGTAAATCATGATCGCTGACTTAAAAAAGACAACTCAAGAAAAAATGGAAAAATCGCTGAAGGCGCTGGCTGAAGAATTAAAAAAAGTCCGCACCGGTCGTGCTCAGGTTTCAATGCTTGATAGTGTTAAAGTGAATTACTATGGAACTTTATCCCCATTATCTCAAGTGGCTTCAATTTCTACTCCGGATGCAAAATCTTTTATGATCGCACCGTGGGAAGCTGCCATTCTAAAGGAAATTGAACAAGCAATTGTAAAATCTGATTTGGGTTTAGCGCCGATGAACGATGGCAAAGTGATTCGCTTAAAAGTTCCTGATTTGACAGAAGAGCGTCGTAAAGACCTTGCAAAACAAGTTAAAAAAATTGCCGAAGAAGCTCGCGTGGCCGTTCGCATGGGCCGTAGGGATGCCAATGAAGAAGTTAAAAAAGCTTTGAAAGACAAATTAATCAGCGAAGATGAAAATAAAAAGTTGGAAGCTGACATTCAAAAAATGACTGACGATTATATTAAAAAAGTAGACGTCGTCGCTGACGAAAAAGAAAAAAGCATCATTTCAATATAATAGGAATCATGTGACGGCAGCAAAGATCCCCCAACATGTAGCAATGATCATGGACGGCAATGGCCGCTGGGCTGGTATGCGCAATAAACCGCGCACTTACGGCCATATCAAAGGCACGCGAGTCGCTAAAAAGATGATCACTGAATGTTCGCGATTAGGGATTAAATATTTAACTTTGTATGCGTTTAGCACTGAAAACTGGCTTAGACCTCAAACTGAGGTCAGCTTATTGATGAAGTTATTAAAACGATATTTAGCTCGTGAAACTGAAAATTTGGTGAAAGAAAATATTCGCTTCACTATCATTGGTGATCTTGAAAATTTGCCAACAGATACTGTCCAGGCGATTGAATCCGCCATGCTAGCCACTGAAAAGTGCAGCGGTTTGCGACTGATTTTCGCTTTAAGTTACGGTTCTCGGCAAGAGATCACAGAAATGGTAAAAGTTATCGCTGAGAAAGTTCAGAACCAAGAGATCGCCGTTTCTGAAATCGATGAGCTTGTGGTTCAAGAACATTTGTCAACCTACCCGACACCAGATCCTGATTTGATCATTCGGACGAGTGGAGAAAAAAGGCTATCGAACTTTTTATTATGGCAGGCCGCTTACTCTGAATTTTATTTTGCTGATACCTTGTGGCCAGATTTTACTAAGTCTGATCTTTATCAAGCCCTTGAAAGTTACTCTTTAAGGCAGCGTCGCTTTGGAAAGCTGCAACTGTCTGATGAAAAGCTTCGTAACTAGATGTCTTAGCGCCATTGTCGCCGTGGCCATCCTTATTGGGCTTTATTATTTTTTGGGTAATAATGGGCTAAAACTTTTTACTGTCTTCGGCGTTTTCGTTGGTGGCTTCGAGCTGATGAAACTTTTATTTAAACCTGAAGATTCAAAACTGAATCGCACGGCCTTTTATGTTTTTCTGGTGACCATCTTTTTGCTTTGTAGCCTTTTCCCGCAATTCAGTGGCGCTATTTTTTGTTTATTTTCTGTTTTTTTCTGCCTTGTCAGTCTGGTGACCCATCAAAAATTTGAAGATTTGGAAACGCTGACTCACTTTCAGGCCAAAGGTATGATGGGGTTTCTTTACATGGGACTATTGCCATCATTTCCAATTTTAATTTTAGATGGTCCACACGGCATGCTTTGGTTTTTAACACTTCTTCTTGTCGTATTCGCTGGTGATATTGGGGCCTACGCAGCAGGCGTGAATTTTGGCAAAAGGAAATTAATGCCAACTATATCGCCGAAAAAATCTGTTGAAGGATCGATTGGTGGCCTTATTTCGTCGGCAGCCATGGGTTATGTGATGAGTTATTTTTTACCACATGTGCCAGTGATTTATATCATTTTACTTTCCATCGTGACCGCTATCGCAGGCCAACTTGGTGATCTTTTCGAATCCCAACTGAAGCGTGTTGCTGGAGTAAAAGATTCAGGACACATCATGCCAGGCCATGGTGGAGTCCTAGACCGCATCGACGGTGTGTTATTTGCCTGTCCGGTCATTTATCTTGGCAGTATTTTACTAGAGACTAGCGTTTAACTCATAATGTTAGATACACACAGTCTAGGAACTGCGGGTTTTTCTGGTCAGTTCTTAAAGACAATCCTAAAATAAAAGTATGGAAATGATGATCTCTTTATTACAGCAGGGTTTCGTAGCGGTGGTTCCTTTTGTCGTTCTTTTAGGAATCTTAATTTTTGTTCACGAGATGGGCCATTTCATGGTGGCTCGTTGGTGTGGAGTGCGTGTCGAAGTTTTCAGTTTAGGCTTCGGCAAAAAGATTTTTTCGTTTAAAAAAGGCGACACCACTTATTGCCTTTCGATTATCCCGCTGGGTGGATATGTAAAAATGTTCGGTGAACAGCCCGGCGAACAGATTTCGGAAGAAGATAAAAAATATTCTTTTAATCATAAAAATGTTTTTCAGAGAATTGCCGTTGTTATGGCCGGCCCCGTAATGAATTTTCTGTTTGCCGCTTTAATCTTTTGCGTTTTAGCTCTGATGGGCGAAGAAATGCATAAGCCGATGCTGGGAGATATTGATTCGACAACACCGGCCTACGCTATGGGATTTAGATCTGGCGACGTTTTTACTTCGGTGAATGGCGAAGGCTTAAAAACATTTGAAGAATTTAATAAGTTTTTAAACAAGCATCAAAACCAAGAGATTTCTGTTCAGCTTGAGCGCGCTCCTTTGGCGACAAAAACGGAAGTAAAAGCAAAAATCGCAGCCAAACCAAATCCAAATATTTTGACCACGGATGACACCATCGGTGAAATCGAAGGAATAAATATTTTTGCTCGCGGAACATTTATTGGCGTCAATTCGGCTTCACCCCTTTATCAAGTGGGCCTAAGAACCGGAGACCGCCTGGTCAGTATCAACGGCCAAAAAGTCAGTTTCTGGCGCGAAGTCGACTCCGCTTTCCAGCAGGTTTCTGCTTCGACAGCCCTGACTTTAGAAGTCGAACGGTTTCTAGATATTAAAATGGAAAAAACAGAAAAAATTTCTGTTACCTCAGCCGGCGGACGGGTTAAAAATTACTCTTTAAGTGATCTAAAAATTGAAAGCTCTGAAATGTTTATTTCCAGAGTTGCGCCAAAATCTCCAGCTGAAATGGCGGGTCTTCAAAAGGGCGATCAGGTTACAAGTATTGATGGCAAAAAAGTCTCTACTTGGGAAGACGTTGTCTTAGCTATCAAAAATTTCCCAGGGCCTCCGCAAGAATTTTTAAAGTTTGACCTGATCCGCGATGGCAAACCTTTGGCGCTAGAAATTAAGCCAAATATGACTTCACAGATGAGTGCTAACGGCACTGAAGACAAGCGTTACACAATCGGCGTTTATCCAATGGCTAATTACGCAGATATCGAGCCCGTGATTATCAAAGCAAGTCATCTTGGGACTGCGCTCGTTCGCGGTGTGACTAGGACAGCAGATGTTTCTGTTATGATGGTGATGAGTTTTGTACGTTTAATTCAAAATAAAATTTCTCCAAAAAATATTGGTGGCGTTTTATCCATTGGCCAAGCCGCCAGTGAAACTTTTAAACTTGGAATTGATAAATTTTTGCAGATGATGGCATTTATTTCTGTGAATTTATTTATTCTAAACCTTTTGCCGATTCCTGTCTTAGACGGGGGACATTTAGTATTTTACTTTGTTGAAGCGGTAAAGGGTTCACCAATGAGCCTGAAAAAAATGGAAATGGCGCAACAAGTGGGTCTTGTTTTACTAATGAGCTTAATGGTGTTTGCACTATTTAACGATATCACGCGCTTTTTAGGCGTCCATTAATGAAGATCTTAGCCCTAGAAACCAGCACTCTAATGGGGAGTGCTGCTCTAGTGATCGATGGCAAAGTGATTGCCGAAAAGTCTTCTGGAAAACAAAGATCCCACAGCGAAGTATTAAATACTTTCATCGAAGAAGTTTTGCAGATTGGCGGCGTTTCCCTTGCCGACATTGATTGCTTCGCTGTCGGCAAAGGTCCAGGCAGCTTTACCGGCCTTCGAATCGCTGGCAATGTCGGAAAAACTTTGGCGTACAGCTACAAAAAGCCAATGGTTGCGATCGACTCTTTGACTCTTTTAGCAGCTGCTACGGCTGAAAAAAAATTAACTCCTGAAGTGGCCGCGCTTCCCGTTTTTTCAATTTTAAACGCTTATAAAAACATGGTTTACTATGGCCTGTTTAAAAATATTATGTCATATCCAGAGTTTATCGCTGGTCCAGCCGTGATCCTAGTCATAAGTCTCGGGAGCGTTTTATCCCAAAAAAGTTTGATCGTAGGTGATGGCTTCGGCAGCTACGAAGGCTATTTTCCAGAAAGTATTTCACATTTTATGTGCAGAGATTTGCAAGCGTCCGATCAGCCAATGGCCTCGACACTTGGTAGACTTGCAACAACTCAAGTCCAGAGTGGTTTGACCTTGGACTGGAAATCATATGTACCCCTTTATATTCGCGCCTCTGAAGCCGAAGAAACTAAGCGAGGAATATTTATTACCTCGCTTTAACAAAAGGTTACTTCGGGTATGCGTCTTCACGAAATGACATCGCAAAAAGAAAAATCTGCTGCTCAGTTGTGGGCCGTTGCTTCTGGAAAAGGCGGCGTTGGTAAAACTTTTATTTCTGCGAGCTTAGGTCTGACTTTATCAAAGCTTGGTCATTCAGTTGTTATTATTGATCTGGATTTAACAGGCGCAAATCTTCACACAGCTTTGGGCGTTGAGCCTTCGCACACAAGCCTTCGCCAGTACCTTGAAGGTTCAAAAACTTTAAAAGAAACAATTATTTCCTCTCCCTATCCGCACCTGTCTTACGTTCAAGGCCTTTGGGATGCTTGGAGTCCGACTGAATTTAGCCCTGGCCAAGTTCAAAATTTGATTGGCGATATTAAAAGCCTTTCGGCAGATTTTGTTCTGGTTGATCTGGGTCCCGGCAGCACAGAAAGTCATTTGCAAATTTTCAAAGCGGCACAGGAAAAGATCCTTATCTCCACGCCTGAGCCCACCAGCATTGAAAAAACTTATCGCTTTATCGAATCCTTTATGTGTCATTCCATCCAAGAGGGCAGCCAACCCCAGGCTTTTGCGACTTTGATTAAAACATTGCGGGATCATCGACAAAAAGTTTTAGGTTCGCACTTTTCTTTCCGAAGTCATTTAAAAGAAAATTCAGGCTTTGAAAGCAATTTTTTTGAGTCGATGATGACTTCACCGGTTCGGCTGATGATCAACTCGGCTCGAAGCCAATCGAATATTGATTTGGGCTACTGCATGAAGAGTGTTTGTAATAAATATTACGACCTTGGTATTGATTATATGGGTGCCGTTGATTACGACAATGCAGTGTGGCAGTCAGTTCGAAACAGAGAACCCGTTTTAGTGGCGCAACCGTTTACTCCTTTGGCTGGACAGTTCTTAACAATCTGCAAACATCTTATTGATCCTAGTGAGCTCCGCGCCGTAATATAGTACTACGGATGATAACTACGAATCGATATAACTATTACGAAATTTTAGAAGTGGGCACAAACGCAGCCCAACACGAAGTCACAACAGCCTACGAGCGCGCGAAGCTGACCTACTCGGGTGACAATCCTGCGATCTACACGATCTTTTCTGAAAATGAAGCCCGCGAACTCTTAACGCTGATTGAAGAAGCGTTCTCTGTGATTGGCAATAAAACTTTGCGCGGAGTCTATGATCAGCGACTCTTAGGCGCAAAAGGTCCCACAAAAGATATTGCCAAAGATTTAACCTATGAAGCGATCTTAAATGCCAGCAAGGCTCAATTTCCCGAAACAAAATTATCGACAGCTAAGCCGACATTTAAAACCAATGAAAGTTTTGAGCACGAAATTAAAGAAGCCAAAGAGTGGGATGGGGAACTTCTTAAAAAAGTTCGTGAGTACAAAAATATCTCTTTTGAGCGAATGTGCGAACGTACTAAAATTAATATCTGGTACGTTAAAGCCATCGAAAATATGGATTTTGAAAACTTGCCCGCTGTCGTGTTTGTACGTGGCTATGTGATCCAAATCTGCCGAGAGCTTGATCTTAAAGAAAAAATTGTCGCTGACAGTTATATGGCAAAATATAAAGCTAAACTAAAATAATAATGTCCTCAAAAAAAATCCGTTTGGAATCACTACCGACTGAAATGATCGGCCTTCGCTTAGATAAAGCCTTGGCTCTTCTTTCAGAAATCAACTCGCGCTCGCAGGCGGCTTTACTTATTGAAGGTAATGCTGCTCTTGTGAATGGAAAAATCGTTAAAGCTTCTTATGTTTTGCAGCTTAAAGATATTTTGGAAGTAGAAATTCTTTCCCCTCCTCCTACAGAGCTGCTGCCTTGGGATTATCCCTTAGATATTCTTTTCGAGGACGCTTCTTTGCTGGTCGTGAACAAACCGGCCGGAATGGTTGTTCACCCAGGAGCAGGACATTACACAGATACTTTAGTAAACGCTTTGCTAGCGCATACAGGAAATCTTTCCGAAGGTTCCGAGGCGGATCGACCTGGCTTAGTTCATCGCATCGATAAAGAAACCAGCGGACTGTTAGTTATTGCAAAAGATAACTTCAGCCATGGGAAATTGGCTCAGCAATTTAAAGATAGAGCCATTGATCGGAAATATTTTGCTGTCGTCGAAGGAAAGCTGAAAAATGCCGCGGGTTTTTATGACA
>JAYWDA010000347.1:0-3859 GCA_043780105.1 Pseudobdellovibrionaceae bacterium
TTTGTCCACTTGCCGCCTTGAATGTAGGTCATATCATACGCAGGCGATATGCTCCATCGGCCATTTTCATCCATTAAAAATGAAAAGTTTTTTACGTGATCATCATGGTTAACAGCTACTAAATTAAAAACCATACGTTTAAAAATATCGCGTGTATCGGCAATGGTGCAGCCAATAGTTTTTGCGACCGTGATAAAATCCTTATAATCAATCTCACCGACATCATTATAATCAGAATGAATCAGTCCTCCCAAGGTGTGCATATGCATTTTTTGACCATTGACCCTGTCAAAGCGCTTAATCATAAAATGCTTTAAGCCTTCATGATCTAATAAGTGAACCTCGGGAGTTTTGATTCCAGCTTTCTTTGCCAGCCGCATATAGACGTACTCAAGAGCACACCAGGGTTCATGCTTTTTTTCAACTCCATCAAACTTTAGAATCCAGTGCTCATATCCCTTGGGCAAGTCCCCAAGCCCATGAATGACATCGTTTGTTTTTTTATTCCAACCAATCACAGCTTTAGCCCTCATTCCACCAGCTGTGCTGCCCACTTGCATAATTTCGGCGGTCTTTGTTGTAATATCGCCTTGAATCACTTTTCTAGACTCTTCAACGAGCTTGCGAATATTTAAAGGTAACTTTTCCGTTTTTTCTAATATCGAAGCGGGTTCGAATTCAAGTGCACCCATACCTCGTTTTCCAACATAAAGAAGCTTTTGAGCTTGCGAAAGTGCGTCTAAGCCCTGATCTCTTAATATTTTCTCGACAATTTTGTTACCAAATTTATCTGGCAAACAATCGGCAAGGACCCCAGGTAATCCTAAAAAAGCCTGTTTTCTAAGAAGTTCAGGAAAAGAAAAAATATTGTCGCGCAAAGGTAGGCTTAACGGAGAAATAGAAAATCCCTGATCTCTAAACTCTTTGTCATACTCAAACGAAATATTATTCCCATCTTCAACTAGGGCCCCAACGTACTTTCCCCAAAGATTAATTTTAACGACGATCATTTTTTACGCCCTTGGGCTTTTCGAACTCTTGAAGGAAAAGATTTTTGATTTTTTGCAATAAGAAGTGGACTTAGCTTAGGTGGCTCCATCAGTGCATTAATTTGTTCTATATGGCCTGTGGCGCGCAAAAAAGAAACCAAGTGGTCGATTGTTCCAGAGACACCTTTTTCAATATTTCGGACCGTGGAGAGGCTAACACCCATCCGTTGTGAGATATCTTCGCGTGTTAGGCGAGCCATTACACGATATTGGCGAAGACGCACGCCGATCATGATAACGACTTCTTTATCCGTCGTAAATGTCATATTCTTACTATTTAAAGCCACTTTTACCTCTTAAGTATTATAAATATACCACTTTTATCGGATTTTATATATAAATCTTTAGTGGTATAAATATAATATTTATTGCCGAAAAATATTAAGTAAGCTGGCTTTGATCCTTGGTCTAAATGCGGATGGCGGGCTTAGTTTAGGCTCGCTGGTATTTGTGATAAAAAATACAATGGGAATGCTCTTGCTGCCCAGTCTTCAGCTTTAAAAAAAGCTGTCAAAATCGTCATTAGACTGTGACTTACAAATGGTGCTAAAGATCAGATGATTTTTTAAACCGGGGGTTTTTAAATGATACGATCTTTCTTTTTTTCTTCTGCCGTCTTTTTTTACAGCCTTATTTCAACAGCGGAAGTCATCACCTGCAATGGCACTGTGCCTCAAAAAACCGATCTTAAGTATGAACTAACGGTTGATACAACCAGAGCTAAAAGTATGATTACTTATATCGACGAAAGTTCAGCCTTTCCATCTTCGGTCACACAGGGACTTTCACTTCATTCTGATCGTTATTACATTTCTTCTAAAAGCTTAAGATACCAAAACAAAGATGACTCAGACGATTACCTAGAACTTAATATTGAAAATGGCAAAGTCACCACGGCCACTCTTAACCAACGTCCTTATTTTGAGAAATCCAGTGTTTCCTGTGAAGTCAGCGGCAACCTTCCGCTATCTAATAAATGTGACTCAAATCCCAACCAAAGCCTGCTTGAATTAGCTAAGTCCGGTGGCTCCATTCGAGATCTTCAAGCACAGATCAGCTGTGGTGCGAATATAAACTTTAAAGATAAAAAGGGGTGCACAGCGCTTTTGTACAGCGTTGATATGAGCTGCGGAACGACAGGATCCCCAATGGTTGGGGCACCGGGAACTGGCACGATTAACAACAGTGCCATCGTCGATTTTTTGATTTCCTCCGGAGCCTTCGTAGATACAGTTGATCTTTTATCTAAAGAGACTTCCCTGATCAAGTCTGCAAAATACGGGGTCCGAGACGTTTATGAATCCTTTATTGCAGCAGAAGCAAATTTCGATGCGCAAGATAAGGATGGATACACAGCCCTTATGCGAGCTGCAATGACTGGGGATCCAGTCATTGTAAGCAGTGTTTTAGAAGGAAATCCAGATCGCAGAATTAAAAATCATCAACGCCAAACTGCTTATGATCTAGCTCAACACTGGGGCAAAAACGATGTTGTCGATTTGCTAAGAATTCCTGACTCAACAATTGTGATTGAAGGAAAAAACGACGGCACTTGCTCACCTCTGAAAATTGAACTTAAGCAAAATTCAGTGGTTGAAATTGTCTTGAAGGCGAGCGACAAAATGTCGTTGTTGAAGTCGGCATCTTTAGGGATATTCTTAATGGCCGATCCGAAGTCCACTGGAAAAATAATCCTATCTGCTAGCAACCCAGGTGTGTTTCCGTTTACTTGCGGTTTTCACGGCGCCAACTCGGTTTCTAACGGACAAATCATCGTAAAATAAGAATATTTGTTGTTAGGTAGCCGCATTTGGACTCAATGTGGATCATACTGAAAAGGCTCCACGGATTTGGTGCCCAAGAGTCATGGAATTCGTGGTCAAAGAACAAACAACGCGTGGCTTATTTTGGCGAAATGTTTTGTAAAGGTGCTCTATGAAATCTATTTTTTGCATTATATTTTTGTGTCTTTCTAGCATTTCTCGCGCGGACTTACAGAGCGAGTTTCAAAAACGGTTAGAGAGTATTGCTACAAAAAAGACGGTCACGGCTGAAAAAATTAAAACAGCACAAAAATTAATTGAAAAAAAAGTTGGGTCGCTAACAGATAAAATAGAAAACATTCAATCAGATCCATACCAGATGACTAATGATTCGCAAAAATTTCTTTTTTATATAGATCAGCTGATTTTCACGAAATTAAAAAACAAAACGATCTGCCGAGGACAACTTGAGACATTTCAAAATCAGCCTACGTATCAGGGTCTAAGAGTCATCTGCATTGATGAAAAAAATAAGCTACAAACCTTCGAAGAAACTCTCTAAACGTTTGCAATACAATTAATGAACTCGGTTCTTTCAAAGGTTTTTACAAAACTAGCGGCGTAAAGGAAGTTTATATTTGGCTTCATTCCCCTGCATTTGCTCGCGCTTTGCTTTTACGATCAATTCTTTGCCCTTAAATGATTTATCTGACGGTGCACAATTGAAATGGCTTTGTTCAATGACCTCGCACTTAAGATCAGATTTTTTCTTTCCAGAGGTTAGCCACGCCTGGACTTCTGAATCTTTAACCGTAGGGTTCTTAAAATCTACGTCCAAAAGATAGATCTCGAAGGAACCTTGTGATCCCGAGACAACTTCCGTATGGAAAGCGCCTGGCATTTGAATGTATCCACCATGGGGTCCTGGCTTATCTCCGCCATGAGAAAATGCTGAAATTGAGAAGAGGACTGTGATCAACATAAAAACTTTTTTCATACCGGCTCCTTTTTAAATCAGATTTTCTAATTTTGTTGAAAGAATTTCTA
>JAYWDA010000348.1:0-1647 GCA_043780105.1 Pseudobdellovibrionaceae bacterium
TAATCAATTTGGGTTTCAAGAACCCGGTACCGACGCTGATATTCAGTCATTTTGTAAAATGACTTACGACGTAACGTTTCCGGTTATGGCCAAAGTCGATGTGAATGGCGATAATGCGTCCCCGGTGTATCGATTTCTAAAAGAGAATGCGCCCGGCATCTTGGGAACGGAGATGATTAAATGGAATTTTACAAAATTTCTAGTCGATAAAAATGGCGGCGTAATTCATAGGTACGCGCCAAACACAGAACCTAAAGATATTGAAAAAGATATTGCTAACCTGCTTGTAAAATAAGGAAGTAGTCATGAAACGACACTGCTGACCGGTTGAATAGTTAATAAAAACAAGATGTTGCCAGACCTTCGATGAGTTGATTTGATATTTTTGTAAAGAAATTTCAAGCACCCAAGGAAGGGCGGCAACATGCAAAATCATCTCGAAGGTTCTTCGTTATTTCAACTTATAAATCGAAAAAAATTTGATGACCTAGCATTGAAGTGGCAAATTGATAAAAATGTGCGCCAGTTTTCAACTTGGGAAATGACTCAGTCTTTAATTTGTTGTTTTGTTATGCGACTTGGTTCGTATCGTGAAGTGGAGGCCACTTTAAAAATTCCGGATTCAACATTTGGCGACGCTTTACGACTTCGCAACTTTAATTTCTTTCAAGATCTATGCGATTTGATTTTATTGGAAATAAAAACTCAATCTAAAAAAAGAAAACTAAAACGCGCGATTCGTGAAATTTTAGCTATAGACTCAAGCGAAATTGATGTTCACGGAAGCCTTTTTTCGAAGCCGGGATGGCAGAAAAAACATTCAAACCAAGCCCATCTTGCATCGGCAAAATTGCACGTTATTTGGAACGTCAACAATGACTGGATCGATGATTTTATTATAACTGGCGGTAGACGAAACGATTCCCCTGTTAGCCTTGAACTGAAGATTTTTTCGAATAAGATGTATGTTTTTGATAGGGCTTACAATGACTTTATCTTCTGGGAAAAAATAGTAAATTTAAAATCACATTTTGTAACCCGATTGAAAGATTACCCACGAGTTCATATGGCTGAAATTAAATTGATGATTAATGAAAAAAACAGAACTAAAGACGGCGTTATTTATGATGACACTTACAGTCAGTCAAAGAAAAGTAAATTGAAACTACGTCATATTGTTTACCGCGATTCTTTAACCAAAAAAGTATTTCACTTTGTAACTTCAGATTTTAAAATCAGCGCGCAAACAGTTACAGATATTTATAAAAGACGCTGGGCTGTTGAATTACTATTCCGCTGGCTAAAGGGCCATTTAGATATCAGAAGACTTCCAGCTAAAACAGTTAATGCCGTTAAAGTTCAACTCGCGGTTGCTGTGATGGTGCAATTACTTTTACAACTTAAAAAAATTATTGATGGATACAAAGGTTCTCTGTGGCAGCTTCTTCGACAGATTAGATCAATGTACTTAGCTAAAAGTCTTGCTGGTAAAGACCCACCGACAGGCTGCCGTTGGAGAGTCAATGCGACAAAGCCTTTAGCGTGCTGACACTACTTAATTTATACCGGTCAGCAGTGATTGCAGCTTGAGAAATTTAACTTCGCTGCTTCAATACTTGTTATCCAAAACGATGGTGCGCGGTTTTG
>JAYWDA010000349.1:0-2133 GCA_043780105.1 Pseudobdellovibrionaceae bacterium
ACGTCTGTGTCTTCTTTCATTTGTTCTTTCAGATGAGAGACCAACTCTTGGGAAGAGGTGTTCGAATGACTTACGATTTTGTCGTAAGAACTTTTAGTCATAGAGAAAAATGCATCTTGCGACTCTTGTGAATCACAACCTGTCATTACTGCCAAAGTTTTCAACTTCTCGCCTTGGCCTTGAGCCATTTCGCGAGATAAATCTTCTTGATTCACTTCGACATAATACTGAACTTCTTTTTCATTTTGAACTAAACCACTTGCAGAGCAATTAGAAGTTCCTGAAGTGATTCCAAAAGATTGACTTGCAGAAGAATGGTTTGTTGTGACTGCAAAAAGCTGAAGAAGTTTAGAGTTCTTCTGAATAAGCATGCTTCCCAGTCCACACCCTGCATCTCCTGCTAACGCTGATCCACCTACTAACATAGCCACGACTAATACGATTTTTTTCATTGGATTCTCCTCCGTCCTAAGAATGAACTGCCAAGGAATTACTGTCACCTAGACCTAGGTTTAGTTCAGAGATTCTTTATGCATCTTTTTACGGAGCTCTTTGATTTCATCAACCGAGACCTCGTAGGGTCGCCCACAAATCTGGCAAGTCACTTCGGCGGCTTCCTTCTTTTCGATCATATCTTTCAGTTCAGTTACACCCAAGGTCTCAAGCGCGCGGACCACACGGTCTTTGGTGCAGGGGCAATGGTAAACAACAGGATGATTATGATCGATTTCAAGGAATGGAATTCCATCAAGATATAATTTTACAAGATCCGCAGGCAAAGCGCCGTCTGCAATCATTTTTGAAACGTTCACTGGTTTTGAATCTGCATTTTTTTGAATTTTTTCAACGATATCTTCATCTACACCGGGCATGACTTCTACAATCACACCGCCGGCCGCTTGAACTTTTCCGTAAGTGTCTAGATAAACTCCGACAGACACTAAACTACGAATTTGATGGGACTGGTGAAGGTAATGGGCGATATCTTCGCCGATCTCGCCGCTGACAAGCTCAACCGTGCCTTGGAATGGTTGCTTTTGAAAAGGCTGATGGCGGGCCACTGTCATCGTGCCTTTACCGATCGCATCCCTTAAGCTCAAGCCGTTGTCATAGTTTGGTGGTTGGTAGTTCGGCATCGGCGTATAGCCGCGAACTTGCCCTTCGAAATGAGCTTCGGCATAGACCGCTTTTAACGAGCCATTTCCACGAATATAAATTCCCACCTGCTGGTCATTTTTTAACTGTGCAGCCATTAATAAGGCTCCGACCATCGCGCGTCCCACCGCCACAGTGGCTAGGGGTTGTGTACCTTGCAACTGCTGCATCTCACGCACAACGTGCGTTGCATCCACAGCCGCAGCTCTGAGCGTAAAATCATTTGAAACGTAGCGGTGAACCCTTGGATCAGACATTAGGTGTCAAAACTAGCAAACCAGTGATAGAGACTCAAGGTTTTTTTCGCTAAGCTTTCAGACATGAAGATAGGCCTTTTCCGCCATGGAGAAAAAGAATCTGAGTGGACCCCTGATCCACGACTAAATCCCGTTGGACAACATCAAGCCCTGGAACTTAAACAATCGGTGGAGCTAGGCGTTTTACCAAAACCAACTCGCCTTATTGCATCACCAAAAATTCGCGCAGTGCTGACCTTATCTCCTCTGGCCAGGGCCCTTAACTTGCCTTTAGAAAAATCAGAAAGTTTAGATGAGCGTAAAAATAGCGAAGACGCTGCACAATTTAAAAAACGAATTGTGAAAGTCATCGAAAGTTTTCCTGCGGGCCCGGATGAAATCATTTTTTTATGTTCGCACTTGGACTGGATTGAAGAATTTTTAAACCAAGTTCCTTGCGACACCGATTTACACCAACTTTCGGAATTCAGTTGGAATCCAGGGGCCTATCTTATTTTTGATATCGAAGTAATTTGGCATTTAACACAAAAGGGACGGCTTTTATGATTCGAAATATTTGGGCTGTGGGTCGCAATTACGCTGATCACGCCAAAGAATTAGGAAATGACGTTCCGACCGAGCCACTGATTTTTTTAAAAGCTGGTAGCTGTGCTTTTTTTGGCCCCGAGATCTCGCTCCCCTCCTGGAGCCAAGAAGTTCACCACGAAATCGAGCTGGCTTT
>JAYWDA010000350.1:0-2315 GCA_043780105.1 Pseudobdellovibrionaceae bacterium
CCACGAACTTCTTCTGTTCGACCTAAGGCATCCGTGATCATCCAGTGCCTAGAAACTAATTGAGCAGGTGCACTGCCGGAGTTTTTTATTCCCACATGATATGAGAACAAGTGATAACCCTGATCCGGCTTGGATTCGGCGGCCACATAAGTGATCTTCACCGACACTTGGAAGTGGTTTTGCGCTACGGTTTGTTTTGACATACACCCTTCATCTTAAAAAACTCCCACATTTTCAAGCTCAAAAACCAAAGGATAGTGATCCGAAGGTAAATTCAGCTTTGCATCAATCGTATTTGGAATATCGAAGGCAAATCCGTACTCATCTTTATAACGATAGACTTGAGCCGACCCAGGTTTCAAATAGGACGCCGCACGAGGTGATAAAAAACAGTAATCGATCTGCTTGCCTTCCACTCGCCCCCCTGTTCGTACTTGATAGTAAGTGGCGCGCTCTGCCAAAGGTTTAGCTGCTAACTCTAAAATATCCTGTAAACCCGTTGATTGATAAACCGCTTCAAATTCAACATCAGTTCCCACTCGACTGGCATTCCCATTCAAGTCACCTGCGACAATCACAGGACAGTTGGGATGCAAAGCTTCAGTCTCTTTATAAATTTCAAGCAAAGTTTTTAATTCAGCATACCGTCGTTGCGAGCCCATGGGATCTCGGCGTTCAGGGTCCAGCGGTGATTTTAAATGCGTTAAAAGTAAAACCATAAAAGGATTATCTCGCGCTTTTTTGAAGAGCCTCAGTTCGGCCACATCACGAGAAAATTTGTGACTGGTTATTTTTATAGCTCCGGGTGCTAAATTTCTTTCATTCGGATAAAGAAAATTAATCAGCCGATTTTTATTAGAGGCTAGATCAAAATAAAACGCCGAATTCTTTTTAATCAGAAAACCAACATCAATATTGCGATCCGAATTTCCTTCAAGAGCGATCGGAGAATATGTTTGATTCAAAAAAAGCTGATTAAAATTAATCAAAGATTCAGGTCCACCAATTTCACAAAGCATGACAATGTCGGCGTTGATATCTTGGATGACTCGAGCCAATTCCTTGGTTTTTTTTAAAGACTTATTTGGAAAAATGGATGTTGATAATCGCTGCCACTCGGTTTCATCAGCCTTTGTCATCTCAGGGGTGGTTGGACGGTCAAATAACAGAAAAAGATTTTCAGCATTGAGCAAGGCAACTTTAAGGCTGATTTTTTCGGGCCACATCATATCTGTACATTGTAAAGAGAGTCGTGGCAGAATCTCAATGAAAAAGAGGTTTTATGATCAACTCATGGATTTCAAGCTTTCAGTTTGACAAGGCCCCCAAAAAACTCTCTTCGCCCATCGGTTATGCTTACTTTTTTGGCGAACAGAGTCCTCAACGCTTCGAACATCTTGTCGAAGAGCATGCCCTGGAGTGGCAAACAGACTCTTTGCGAGGCCAAGACAAGGAAATTGTCTATTTCAGCGGCCGCAAAGGTCCTGTTTGGATTCTTCGACCTCGGACTGGACGTCACCTCGGTCATTGGGGTTTGATGAATGAATCCCCTTACACCTGGAGCCGCGACATGATTGGCTCCATGGCCGGATACTTTAAAGCCCATCAATTAAAATCGGTCCTTATCGAATTCTCTAACACCACGGTAGATCAAGAATTAGGGGCCTTGACCGGACTTGAAATGGGCGCCTATCAATTTCGAGAAACTTTCGAAAAAAAGACTTCAAGCCTTCCCAAAATTTATCTTTCCAAACTGGATGGAAAGATCGATGCAAAACTGATCAAAGAGGCCAAGGCGCGCGGTGCCGCCATCAATTTGGCCCGGCATCTTGTGAACCTTCCGCCCAATGAATTAAATCCTTCGACGTTTAAAAAATATGTCAGCCAAATTAAGTGGGGTCGAAATACAAAAGTAGAAATATGGAATGAGGCCCGGCTAAAAAAAGAAAAATGCGGTCTTTTACTAGGTGTTGGACAAGGTTCACCGAATCCTCCTTGCTTAATTCACATCCGCTATCGCCCCTTGAAAAAATCAGGCAAGGCAGGCTCTGTTAAACCCATCGCCTTTGTCGGAAAAGGAATTACATTTGACACGGGTGGATTAGATTTAAAACCATCTGCAGGAATGCGCCTGATGAAAAAAGATATGGGAGGTGCTGCTAGCATTTTAGGATTAGCCACCTGGGTGTCGCAAAGCCAAATTGAAAAGCCCTGTGATTTCTATTTAGCCTTAGCCGAAAATTCAGTGGATGGTTTATCCTTCAGACCCAGCGATATTTTAAGATCTCGCTCGGGCCTGCAGATTGAAATTGATA
>JAYWDA010000351.1:0-13875 GCA_043780105.1 Pseudobdellovibrionaceae bacterium
GTCTTTATCGACGGCGTTGAGCAGTTCAGTCGGTAATGGCCACTGAATAGGAAAGCTCCAGATTTGATCGATATAGGGGGCATAGGGACTACCTTGCAATTGGTCGCCTAATTTATTTTTAACACTTTGATAAATTTTAATTCTTAGCAAACCAATTTCAACCGCCCCACGGGCTGCATAATAAGATTTCAGACGATTCAGCTCTTGCGCGTTCACATTATACTCAACACTTGTGTCGTACATAATTTCCACAGCTAAATAAATAATCAGCGCCATGGTTGAAACAGCCATGATCATCGCCATGCCGCGATTATTTTTAAGAGGCTTAAGAACCTGGCTGCGCTGGATTAATCGGCGTAGTTCCATTGTTAATGTCCTCCTCTTTGTTATTAGGAAAATGGATCGGGGCTACAATTTGTGTGGAATATTTTTTCATCGTGTCGCCATCGCCTTTTTGAAAGGTCAAAGAAATTTCAACGGCTGCGGGGAAATGATCCTTGGTGACGGCATCGCCACTGGCATCGGTGTGCCATTCGGTGACCCAATCTTGTTTGCCTTTACCAATGTATCGAAATTTTAATTCCTGCACATGATCCAAGAGCGCAATATCATTTCCGCCGCGAGTAACATCAGAATCAACCACGGCACTGGTTCTGCGCCATAAGCATTTGCCTTGGCTTTTTTCGCGGCAGTCTTTCAGTGAGTAACCCACTTCTTGAAAATCAGCTTGGCGGGCGTTGCTTTGAATCCGACTGTTGTTCAGGGTCACAAAATTCATTTCTAAATCTGATCCTATAAAAAAAGTGGTGGGATCTTGGCGCGGGGCTTCGCGGACCTCGGGTGGCTCTGGGGGCGGAGCAAAACCCGGTTGCCCCGGTGGAACCGTGGGTTTACCCAAAGCTTTTACTTTTTCAGCAATTTCCTTTTCAAAATCGCGATGGTGAAAAGCTAAACCTAAATCTCGCTCCATCAGTCTTAAGGCATCTCGGACGCGCGAAAGATCATCGATCTGATCTTGGAGCTTAACCTTGGCCTGCATACTGCGTTGAATAGTTTGCGCTGCTAAAATCGACATCACAGCTAATATTGAAACCGTCAGTAAAGTTTCAATTAAAGTAAAGCCGTCCTGAGATTTTTGTGGGCTCTTCATTGCGGAAGCCCAGGAACAGCGATTTCTTTTTCATAATCGACATAATAAGTTGTGACCGAGTAAGTCTGCTCGTTCCCATTTTCTGGCTTATACATGACGCTGACTTTGACTTCCTTGACTGTTTTATTTAAGTGTTCTTGCAGCTGTTTCATAATCAGTAAAAGGGCTTGATTAGCTCCCCCTTCACGACCAGTCAGTGCGCCGCTGATATCAGGAAAATCAAATTTCCTCGATTCCAATGTTGATCGGTACTGAGGATAATCAGAGCCAAAATCTTCCTCTTCAGGTCCTTCGGGGATGGAATCTAAAGGTTTCCCTTTATATTTCAAATCCACTTCGACCATTCTTCGTTGCAGTAAAGCCATCACTTCCGTTTTGACTTTGGTTTTTCGAACTCGAGCGTAACTGCCACCCCAAGAAGTTGCTAAAAGAATTAAAGCCGACGATAAGATAATCATCGCAAGTAATACTTCGACTAAAGTAAAACCTTTTTTTGTCATTGGTTTAAATCCTTCAAAGACTTTGCCTCTTCAATAATTTCGCATTGGCCCGTCAAGGGACTGATCACAAAACTCCAGGTCAGATTATTCTTATTAGTGACTTGAATAACGGCCGCTTCAACAAAACCTTCTGGAAAATAATGAACATAAGCAAAGCCCTCAGATATCGGCGTTTTGGTATTGATGGTTTCGATCGAGGCAAATGTAAGTCCGCTAGGAAGTTCTCGCTCTTTTTTCATCAAGGAAGTGTCTTTTTGAAAATTTCTAGTGTGAGGCACGTCGGCATCTTTGTCTTTTTTAGGCTCATAAAGATTGGCGGGGATTGGTTTTGAGCCTTGCATAAATTCAACCCAGTAACGATGGGGTTCAGCGGTCATATCAAAAACAATTCGGTAAGTAGAATTTTTTAATTTGGCGCGATTGCGAACTTCTTTTGTTAAAGAGGTCAGCTGGCGAGCCACTTTTTTTATATTGTCACTTTTTTTAAATAAAGCAGGAATGCCCATCGCGGCAATTCCAGCAAAAATCGCAAGAACGATCAAAATTTCAACTAAAGTGAAACCTTTTGATGGTTTTTTTTTAAAGAGCTTCAGAGGAGATATCAGAGTCAAAGCCCTCTCCCCCCTCTTGGCCATCTTTTCCTAAAGAAATAATGGTGAAAGTTTGGCCTTTGGATTCATAAGAAAAATCATTTCCCCAGGCATCTTTAACATCACCTTTTTTCGAGTAAGCGACAGGTCCCCAATTGGTGCAATCGTCTTTGACGATTAATCCCTGCAGCGCCGTTGGAAATTTATTGCAGTCTGAATAGTAACCTTGCAAAGCATTGCTTAAGTTTGAAATTCGAATTTGTGTTTCTCGGACCTTGGCTTTTTGATTTTGCCCAAAAAGATTAGGAACTAAGTAAGCGGCCATGGCGCCGATAATTGTTAAGACGATAAGAATTTCAATAAGTGTCATACCACGTTGATTTAAGCGCTGCTGATCCATGCAAAAGCTCCTTTTTGAATGCTTTTACCAAACTACTTCAACCAACAGAAGATGTCATCTCGAAGATGGGAACCATGACAGAAAAAACAATGATGGCGATGACAATTCCCATCATAATAGTGACAATCGGTCCCATAAGGCTGGTGACGGACTCTAATTTATTTTTAACTTGGAAATCATAAGCATCAGCGACTTGGGCCAGCATATTTTCTAGTTCACCGGTTTTTTCGCCAATATTAACCATATGAATCACGATGGGTGGAAATTGTCCTGATTTTTTTAAAGGTCCAGCGATGGATTCCCCTTCGCTGATATTATTTCGAGCCCCATCAACAGCTTCAGCGATCACTGCATTGTTAACAACGTTGCGAACGATATCCAAAGCATTCAGCATGGGAACGCCGCCAGTGAGAAGTGTGGCTAGTGTCCGAGTAAAGCGACTGACCGCGACCATTCGCACAATCGGACCAACATAGGGAATATTTAAGGCAATGGCATCCCATTGTGGAGCGCCAGTCGGACTTTTTCGCCAATTTTGAAAGAGCAAATAAACAATTACAATGGTGCCTGCGATCAAGTACCAATAATTCACCATAAATCCACTGATGTTAATGATTACGACAGTGATAAAAGGCAATTTCAGGCCTGGCGTGGATTCAAACACGGCCACCATTTTAGGAATCACAAAAATAAATAATCCACTTAAGACAACTAAGACCGACACCAGCATAATGATCGGGTAGGTGAGGGCACTTCCCACTTTTTGGCGAAGTTCTGCCGAGGCTTCGGTAAATTCCGCAAGGCGCATTAAAATAACATCTAATGAGCCCGACATTTCGCCGGCCTCCGTCATGGAAATAAAAATATTTGAAAAAATATTTGGATATTTAGCTAAGGCTTTATGAAAGGGACTACCTTCATTGACCATATTTTTACAATCCGCAATCGCTTCAGATAAAACCGGATGCTCGACTTGTTCTGCCACCGCAGCCAAGGCATCAACTAATGGAATATTAGCTTTAATCAGTGTTGCGAGCTGCCTTGTCATTAAAGCTAAATCTTTAACATTCACGCCACCGCGACTGGATGTTTTTTTCTTGCGATTGGTGTCGGCTTTTTTACGGTCGCGAATATCAACGACAAAGATATGATCTTTTTTTAGCCGCGAGCGGGCCGAGCGCAGATTATCAGCATCAATCACTCCCTTAAGATTTTTTCCTTGGCGGTTAAGGCCGCGATACTCAAATAATGGCATCGTTACACATCAAGCTGAGTGTTGCTCAGCAATTCTTCGATGGTTGTTATTCCACCTAAAACTTTTTGAATGCCATGATCACGGAAGGTTTTCATGCCATTATTGACGGCTTGTTTTTTAATCGCATTTCCGTCTTTTCTTTGCATGATCAGTGATCTTATATCTTCAGTAACTTCTAAAACTTCTGAAATCACAGTTCGACCGACCGTGCCTTTTTGATTGCAGTGTTCGCAACCAACGGCTTTGCAAATATTAGATTGTTTGGCGACTTCACGACTTACGCTCAAAAGGCCCAATTCAAAATCAGAAGGCTCATAGGGCGCCTTACAATGGGGACACAAGACGCGCACTAAACGCTGAGAGATAACTGCTAAAATCGAAGTTGCAATTAGAAATGGTTCCGCACCAATGTCAATTAAACGGGGAAAGCACCCAGCGGCATCATTTGTATGTAAAGTGGAAAACACGATATGACCTGTTAATGACGATTGAACGGCCAACTCGCAGGTTTCTAAATCACGAATCTCTCCGACCATAATCACATCGGGATCTTGTCGCAGAAAAGATCTTAAGCCAGCCGCGAAAGTAAGACCAATTTTTGCATTCACTTGCACTTGGCCGATACCGTGAATTCGATTCTCGATCGGATCTTCGATCGTTAAAATATTAACGTCGGTGTTGTTAATGCGAGTGAGGCAGGCATACAAAGTGGTGGATTTTCCCGAGCCCGTTGGGCCCGTGACAAGCAGGATTCCATAACTTCGCAGGCACATATCGGAAATCTTTTTTAAGTTATCGTCAGAAAATCCAAGCTGTTCAAGTTCAAAAACAACATTGGATCTATCTTGTAAACGCATCACGACCCGCTCGCCGTGGGCGGTAGGGACAGTGGATAAACGAATATCAATATCTTTTCCACCGACCTTCAATGGAATTCGACCATCCTGAGGCAAACGCTTTTCAGCAATATTTAAATTGGCCATAACTTTAATACGTGAGGTGATGGCGTTCTGTAGTTTTTTCGGTGGTTTGTAAATATCAAATAGCACGCCATCAATTCGGAAGCGCACGACCATATCTTTTTCGTAAGGCTCAAGATGGATATCAGAAGCTTTTTCTTTCACGGCGCGAAATAAAAGGGAATTGACCAGTTTAATCACTGGCGCATCGTCTTCGCCAGCCTCTAGTAAATCGATGATCGGGTCATCAAGGTCATAATCTTCGCCGTCAATTTCATCTAACCCTGAAAGGTTGGCCGTTGATTTTTCATAGACTCTATTTATGGCATCTTGAAGTTTAGATAATGTGGCTGTTAAAAAGCGAACTTTTTTTCCGAAAATAACCTGCAGATCATCAAGCGCTTTGATATTGACAGGATTTGCTGTTAGCGCAATCACGCAGTCGCTGTCTTCCTTGTAAGGAAGAATGGCATTGGTCTTTGCATAATTGATCGGGATATCGCGAATTAAATCTGATGAAATATCATTGACTGGAATATCCTTAATAAAATCGACACCCATCTCGTGGCAAAGGGCTGACACAAGTTCTTCCGCCGAGGTGTATTCTTTTTGATCAAGTGCAGCCCCCACTGTCATCGGGCGAACAGCCGATGTACTGGCTAAGACCGATCGCAGTTGATCGGCCGAAAGAGCTGTACTTTTACTAAGGATATTTTGAATATCCATGAATCTAGTGTCCTATTCTTTGCTCGATTTAGTATCTTGCTCAACCTTTTTATCGCCCAGGCTGCTTTGAATTTCATCAGCCGTTGATCCAAATGGATCTTTGCCGCCTTGGCCTTTAATATAATCTAATCGTTGTCCTAATTTTTCTCTTAAAATATCTTTTTGTCGAGCCGAAGTACGGATCACTTTCGGGGTTAAAAACACGATTAAATTTGTTTTCGCCCGCTTTGATGACCGAGATTTAAATAACCAGCCAATGATTGGAAGATCGCCCAATAAAGGCACTTTCGAAATCTCTTCGGTGTCTTGATCGCGCATAAGGCCACCAATGATAGCGGTGTCGCCGTCATTAACCACAATTGTCGTTTTGATCGAACGCGTCGCAAGAGGCGTCGTATTATCGGCTAAGGCTTTTGGTAGATTCTCAACGGTCGTTGGCTGCTTAACCTTTTGATCAACAATCATCCTCACTGAATTAGTGGTCGGCGAAATCGAAGGCTTGATATTAAGCTTAATGGTCGCATCTTCCAAATTAGGGGTGTAGGTATCAGCGGCACCGTTTGTTCCGGCTGTTTTTGTCACTGAGGTGGCAACCCGGTCACCGACTTCAATTTCACCCTCTTGATTATCAACAACGGTAATTTGCGGACGAGATAAAATATTAGCCTTTGTCGTTGATTTTAGAAAGTTAATGAAGCCAAGCAAAGAAGGAATCTTAAGAACTGACTTATCGATTGGATTTGTAACACTCACCGAACTTCCACTGCCAAAACCGATAATTGTTCCAGCGCCGCCGGCTGGGTTTATAATTGTTGGCAAATCAAGGCCCCCATTAAATCCTGCGGTTCTAATGCCGTCTTCGTTGAATTTGTAATAGCCAACTTTCCAATCATCACCCATGCTGGCTTTCATTTCCATAATGATCGCTTCGACAAAAACCTGATCGCGAGCAATATCTAATTTAGATAGCAAATTCAGAACGATTTCGTAATCTTGCTTGCTGGCAACAATCACTAAACTGTTGGTGCTTTTATCAGCGCTGATCTTAACATCGCCGCCAAAAATTTCTGTTGCGCCAGCGGCATTGCTAGAAACAGCAGGAGAGCCGAACGGAGACGAAGGGCCGCCGCCACCAGAAGCTTTCGGAGCTCCTTCTTTCGCAACACCTTGCATGACCGTTGCAATTTTTTCGGCATCGCCATACTTCATATAATAAACATGAACGCCGCCTGAGTCTTCAGGTCTGATGCGGAAATCCAACTGTTGAATTAATTTTTTAACACGGATAATTCCGGCCTTACTGCCGGTGACAACAATCGAATTGGTACGATCATCGGGGATCGCCATAAAAAAGCCGCCGCCAGGCTGTCCTGCACCAGCTCGAGTAAATCTTGGAACTCCACTAGAAAATGTCCCGCCTCTGGAATTATTTGCTTTTTCGCCTTTGTTAACGATGCGATCCACAAGATCGGCCAGATCTTTAGCTTTACCGTATCTGACGGGAATCACTTCCAGCTGATCTTCGAAGCCTGGAACATCCAGCTGATTTAAGATTTTCATCACGCGGTCAATATTTGAACCAAAATCAGAAATAATAATAGAATTGGTGGGGGCGTAATGATTGATTTCGCCGTTTGTTGAAACCAAGACACGTAAATCTCTGGTCACTTGTTCCGCTTGAATATGTTTTAAGGTAACAATCCTTGTGATCAACTGATCTGTGTTAGGGTAGTAAGCGCCAGAGTAAGTTTCAATACTATCCCGCTGCGCATTTCTTGCTAGCTTCACTTTTAAAAAGCTTCCACTGGGAACAATTGTAAAACCATTGATGGCGAGGGCAGATAGGAAAGCCTTGTAAGCTTCGGCTACCGTGATTTTACTGGGAGCAACAATCGTGATTTTACCTCTGACGCCTGGATCGATAATAAAGTTTTTCCCGGTCAATTCACTGATCGCTTTAATAATATCGTTGATATCGACGTTGGGAAAATCAAAGGATTCGATGGTTTCAGGAAAGTTTTCGTTGGTAATGTCTTCAGGGCTTGCTTTAGCAAACTTACTTTTCTGAGATTGCGTCATGCCACTAGGCTTTTTTGCATCCGCTGGAGTTTGTGCGCCCGCCATCGGAGTGATTAAACTTAAAATGACCAGCCCTGAAACAGATTTTCTCATCTTAAAACTCCCTCTTCGCATAAGCTACTTCACCTGATATTTCAGGGTCTGTCGTCTTCCATCGCGTTCAACTTGTATTTCAATATCGCCAGCAGATCTTAAAGTTTGATACATTTCCATGGCCTGCTGAGCACTGGTCACAGGGTTGCCTTGAACACCCGTGATGACATCACCGTTGGTAATTCCAAGCTCCGTGTAAACACTGCCGGGTTCAATCGCTGTGATTCGAAAGCCGTAAACATTTCCGCTGGCATCCGTGGCCGGCAGGGCTTTGGCCTGACGAAGGATTTCTGGCAGATTCGAAAGCTGAGCGTTTAGAGTCGCGCGAGTGACATGAAATTCATTTTCGCCCACTTTGCTGACCAAACCGCCGCCACCTGGAGTTACTTTAGCAGTGGTTCCAAAGCTGACTTTGCTATCTGTTTTGATCTCTAAATATTCTAATTTGTTATTATTTAGATTTCGAAGAATGACTTTCATCCGTTCGACTCGTTCAACAGTGGCCAGGCCTTCAATTTCTTTTTTTGGAGTGTAAGAGATGACTTGGTTTTTTGATTTAACTTCGATGGCAGCGATAGATTTTTCGGGACTTGAGTGAACCAATGTTCCAATCAGCACCAAAGGTAGTTGCGATAAAACCGGAGGAGCATCTTTTTGACTACCTCCGCTTTCGCCTTGCAGTGCCGGCGGAATAATTCCATCAGAAGAAAAAATATTTCGACCAATCACAGTGTTAAACGCACCTTGCTCAAGACCCGTTGTAATCGGAGCAGGTTTTGGATGCGCTGGCGGAACTTGAGTGGGAAGCATGCGATCGCGGAAAGCTAAAATAAGAACGTCGGCAGTAGCAAAGGCCATTAACAAAAGAAACAGGTAAGGATAAAATCCCTCCCAAACAGGTCGAGGACCTGATTTGTTCTTTGAGCCCCGAATTATAGCCACACCAAATCCTTTGATGAGTTCAGACGATGAATCCTTCATGTCAGTTAGTTGTACTTGTTAAGGATAGTATCAAAAAACCAAGCCCATGGCATGGGAAAAAAAATCCCTGGACCTCTGGCGATCACCTAGACTTTAGGCGATGATCGGGCAGGTTTATCTGCGGCACCGTTAAAAGATGATGAGTCCGACAAAGCTTGTCGATTGAGATACAACGAAATCGGAGCGCGCTTTGGTTTAAGGACAAATCAGGCTTTTTTTAACTAGTCCATAAGAAAAATTTTTGATCGGATGACTGTGCTTAAATTTTGAAGCGTCCAGTTCGTGCCACAAGACACCATCTGTGCTTCGATAGAATTTTTGGTCAGCATAAGACTTAGATGTCGCAACATAGGTCCCACCTCCAAAATCAAATCTTCCAAATAAGAAGTAAATAGCTGGAGTGATTTTTCCATTGGACTCAAGTGATACAGTGAAAGGCGTCCAAGAAATTCCGTCGGCGCTAACAAGTTTTTTCATAGAGTCGTCTGTTTTATTAAGCGCATAGGAAACGAAATTACTTCCGTCAAAAATAATTTTTTGTAAAAACCAAGTGTTCGGCACAACAGTTGGCGTCCAATTTTTTCCGCCATCGGCGGATCTGCAAACCAGGCCGCCAGTGCTGCTGAGTCCGTAGCCAGGCTTATCCCAATTGAAATTTTTTAAAATAATGCCATTGCCCGAAGAATATCCCATATTACCTCCCCCAGCACAATCCGCTGGAAAGGTGACAGGCTTCGTCCAAGTAATTCCATCGGAAGACATAGCCATCGTATCTGACGTGTCGCCCTCACCGATAAAGTAAGCGCCAGGGATATTTGTGGTTCCGCTGCCGCGTATGTTATTAGCTTGAAATGCAAAGGTCGGCGCCGACCAAGTTTTCCCACTATCAATTGAGCTCACCACATTATCTAAGAAAAGGAGGAATTTATTATTAGCAAAACCGACATTATCGTAGGCTGTTTTATCTAGAACTTTTTCCCATATAATTCCGTCAGCACTTCGACTGACGTATCCCGGCGCACCATGTCCCCAAGTACCTACGAAGTAGCCATTGCCATAGGTGATTCCCATGGCGTTCAAAGCTCCGTGATCACAAGCGCCGCCATCACCACAATTATAAGTGTCGTCGTCAGATCGATCGGCCACCCAGGTTTGACCTTGATCGCATGAGATTACGGTTCTTCCCACATAACCCTGGGCTGTAAATATTCCTATCGAGCCTACAGGTGCAACCGGAGCTAGTGGAGCTATCGGAGGTAAGGGTGCAAGTAGGGCTGAATTTGAAGTGCTTGCCAAAAGATGATCAGATGGTGCGAAGCCACCTTTCGAACAATTTTGAAAAAAAAGTATACTTAATGAAAGCAAAACCAAAATAAACAATTTTGATTTTTTAAATTGAAAGTGTCGATACCGAAAATGATTATTCATATTTTCCTAAGCTAGCATTTCAGAAATTGGTGCATAGAAACGCGATAAAGGCAGAGTTGAATATCTTGTTCCATAAAGTCCAAAACCATTTCCGTCGGTAGTATATTTTTGATATTCAGCGGCAGGAATCCCCATCATTTGCATCAAAGTCATTAGGTAAGCGTTATAGGGAAGTCTTTCGCCGACAGGGCCACCGGGTAAGTAGGGAAACAAGTAATATTTATTGGCTCTAAGGGCTCCAGCCATGGATCCAATAATCGTTGAATGATAATCGTCATTGCCATGTCCATTGGCATTCGTCGAGGTCATCCCATTTTCGTTAAACAGAACAGTGGCCATATTTTCTAAATATGTTTTCCCAGTGGAGCCTTCTTCAACATTCAGAGGACTTAAAAACTGCGAGCCAATTTGATTGCAATGCCAAGTCATCCAAGCTTTGTACTGATCCACCATCACTTGGTGACCAAGTCCTTCGTGAATGGCCCCGTGAAAATCAATATCGACCGGCTTCCCACCATATTCGTTATCAAAATTAATAGCGCTGACTTTTGTAAGGCCGCATTTAAATGCTAAAGCCATTAAGTTTAAATAAATTGGAACCGTGTTTGAATAGCCCGTCAATGAACTTGGTGTTTGTGGGGTTGTGCAGGAAAGGGTATTCCCAGTGTAAACAAATTTCTTTTGCAAATCCAAAATGTATGAAAGATGTTCGTCGACCCTCGACTTATCTTCAAGCGATATTCTTCGATTCGCTTTCAATGATACATAGGAACTATAAACTCGGTTCAAGATATTTGTTTTTAACTGAGACGTCAGATCGGCGGGATTTACTGTATTTCCTGTCAAAGAGGCAAAGACAGTATTAAACATAGCTAATGCAGAGCCGCTATTGTAGTTATAGCTAAATTGTGCGGCCAGCTTTGAATTAAGTATTTTTGTGAAATCACCATTAACATTTCCATTGGCTGCAGGATAAACGGCGCCGTTGTTAACCCGAATAACTTTAGTTACATAGGGGTTTGTACTAGCTGGGTAAACGGAAGACGAACTTTCCATGATCCAATCAATCGAAGGCGAGGTCGCATCATCTGGTTTTAATTGACCTAGGCACTGCGACCCGTGACCCTGATAATGAGGAAAATTTTGCAGACCACGAATCATTGTGATTTGGCCTTTGCTCCGTAAAGATTCGTAAACCGAGTGACCCATCGCCGAACAAATACCTGCCGCCGATGAAAACTGACTGTTCATGGTAAATTCTTTAGCTCCGATGGTACCGATAGAAGTGGTTGCTAAATTAGGATCTGGCCACAAAAACTGGAGAGAAGCGTGTGGAAAGCAAATCATCATCATTCGTTTGTCAGTCACCATCGATTGCGCAAAGGCTTCTTTTGAAAGCAAGCTGGGTAGCAGTGGCAAAGCGAGAAGTGTTTTTCCACTTCCCACTAAAAACTGCCTTCTTGTTTTCCTATTCATTAAAACGCTCATGGCTTCCCCCAAAACTTTATTTTAAATTAGTAACTCCAAATTTTAAAATCAGCTGAAAGCATGTAGGCTTTCATGGCTTTCTGAATCGAACCCATTTGCCCCGAAGAATCTAAAACCTGATCTAAAAAATTATTTATTTTACAGGCGTCACTACTAGTTGCCACTTTGCGAGATTCAAATTGTGAAAACTTTCTACCAAGACAACTAACAACTTTACTGTTTGTAGGTAAGTCTGAGATTAAAACGCTCGAGTCCAAATAATTTTGATCAACGCCACTTAGCTCAGACGTCGTGCCCGTGGTGTTCACATCCAGCGCGGTGACTTCATGCCCCGAATTGACGTCAAATATTCTTTCTTTTGTTCGCAAGCGGCCAATCGAGTCGAAGTGTTCAAATAAGAATCCTAAATTATTCATACGATTGTGACAGGCAACACATGAGGTTCCTCTGTTTTGAGTCAGGTGCTCAAAGCGATCTCGAGTTGTATAATATTCGCCTGGAGCCAGCGAGGGAAGATTCGTTGGCGCCGTCGGGGGTGGTGGCGCCACTGTCCCGCAAAGCAGACCTGAAATAATGTTCAGTCCGCGCGTGACAGGTGAATTTGAAGCTCCCGATCGTTTTGATAAAAAGGCAGCGCGGTTTAAGAAACCGGCGCGATTTAGAGGTAGAGTGATTTGATTAGAAGATAAAGGGACGCCGTAAATATCAGCTAAGGGCTGAGTCGACAAAGTTGTTTTCTGAGATGTCATTAAATCCCTGATGTTGCCATTTTGACTGACGACATCCGTAAAATAGTCATCCATCTCTTTTGTCATCGCCGATTGAAGGCCCGTTGGATCTAGTCCAGCAAGAAAATCAGAACTATAAGAGAACGAGTCATACATGTCGTATCCATAGGTTTCCCGAAACAAACGCTTTGTCATATCCTTACTTGCCGCAAGGGCAAACAGTCGATCAATTTGCGCGCCGGCTGTTGTAATATTCAGAATGGCTCCAGATTCACCAAGAGCTGCAAGTGTCGCGTCGGGAGGTGACCCCGTTATTAAGTAAGCAATTTTTGTCGCATATTCTGAACCTGTGATGGATAAGGCATTCGTGCCAGAACCCAGAGCTGTTCCCGAATCATAAATTCGATATATAAAATCTGGCATCTGCATAACAGCAGCTACGGTCAATTGGATCAGTTCTGTTTTACCTAGATTTGAATCCCATAAATTATCTGCCAGCACTTGTAAATCGGCTGATTTTAATGTTTTTCTAAAAGCTCTTTTTGAAAACTCGGCGACAAAGGATTTATGACAAGCTTTTGTTAAGCTTGTCGCGGCTAAACATTGCGCCGTGTTTGGATAATTTTGTAAACCACCAGCATCTCCTGAAGCAAGAATTGCCGCACGAACGGCCACATCAAAATAATTATTAACTTTTGCTGTCGTTAATAGGAAAAATTGTTCACGATTATAGTGTTTGTCTTCGGTCTTGATATCAGACTCTAAAAAGTTCAGTAAATTGACTAATTGTGAATCCGATTTGAGGCTGGGCGCGAATGAGTCTAACAAGGCTTTGATGGTATTTGCATATTCACGGTTTGCCAGTTTCATGATCGAGCTTTTTGAAATTAACGTAGGGTCGCAAATATATCTTGCGGGATTAGACGGATCTATCTTTAGAGGTGAGCTTGCTGCCAGGGATGAATTTAAAGTTTGGCCTGAATTTGAAACCATGTCTGCTGCAGGACTAAAGCCTTTAAATCCCGGGGAGCAGTTTTGAAACCCGATAAGGGTCAACGTCACAAATAAAACAGGGGGTAATAAATTTTTAAATTTGCGAGATTTTAAATTCATAACTCCCCCGGTAATCAACCAAGCGACTAAACTAAAATTACGACTATATAATGTATAGGTTATTTTAAGCTATCTGCACCTAACATTAGAATCATAAGTTGTTTATTCTCAACTTGAGACGCTGAAAAAATTCTTCAGAATCTGTGCAAATGAAAATGTCACTCTTTTCCCCATACATTCTATCGGCAGGCTAGGTTTAACTCATAAACTGAAATAGAATATCAATTGAAATTTGCAACTTGAATTAGCCTCTTAAGCTCGGGCTTAACTAATCTTTTATTCAATGTCTAAAGATTGAACACTAAATCTAAATTGAGGCTGACTTTATTGGGATCTGTCGGGGTGGATATACAAACACTGTTCAGAGATACAAAAACCACTCGAA
>JAYWDA010000352.1:0-3616 GCA_043780105.1 Pseudobdellovibrionaceae bacterium
AAAGAGGTTATTAAATGGTAGTTATTCGCTTAAGCCGAGCTGGATCAAAACATGAACCTAGATACCGTATCACTGTGGCAGACTCTCGCCGCTATGTGACTGGTAAACACTTAGAAGTTTTAGGTTATTACAATCCACTGGCCGCTGGTCAACATGCTAAAGTTGTCTTGGATATGGATCGTTACAATCATTGGGTTAAAGTCGGCGCACAACCAACTGGCCGTGTAAAGCACGTTGCTAAATTGGCACAAGCTCCAAAGTAATTTTCTCAATTAATTTGTAGCTTCGCTTGAACTGACTTCAAAAGGATGTGGGTAAAATGGAAAGCCTAAAAGACCTCGTTGAATTTATGGCTAAAGCTCTAGTTGATAATCCTGAAAAAGTGGAAGTCGACGAAATCCCCGGGCAACAAACAACTTTGTTAGCTCTAAAAGTGGATAAAGAAGATCTTGGTAAAGTGATCGGAAAACAGGGTAAGACTGCGGCTGCGATGAGGACCATCATCCGCGCAGCTGGAACAAAGCTTAACAAGCGTTACCACTTGGACATCGTAGAGTAATTTTTCTACATATTCAAAAATTAGTAAGGATCCAGTAACGGGTCCTTTTTTATTTCTGCTGGTTATGGTGTATAAACCCTGTCTATGAAATCTACAGAAACTCCAGAATTTAAATTAGTTGGTAAAATTAAAGAAGCGCATGGCCTGCGTGGAGAATTTTACGTCTTAATTTTTTCAGGAGATATTTCATGGCTGCCAAAATTAAAAGAGCTTCAATTAAAAAATCCAGACACCGAAGAAATAAAGTTATTTAAAAAATTTAAAACTAAGCCCTTCAAAAAAGGATTTATTTTAGCCATCGATGGAATTTTGGATCGCACTGAGGCTGAAAAATTCCACGGCTTTACGCTTTTAATTCAAGCTTCGATGTTTGTTTCAAAGCCTGGTGAAACAATTTACCTTTCTGAAATTGCTGATTTCTTTATTCATGATCCACAAGGGGTCGTTCTGGGACAGATCGTTGGGTTTTCAACGAACGGCAGTCAGGATTTATTAGTTGTTCAAGGCGAAAAATCAAAAGCAGATATTCCTTTTGTAGGACCTTTTATTAAGGAAATTAATTTCGAGAAAAAATTTATTGTGATGGATTTGCCTGAAGGTCTTTTTGATCTGGATAACTTATGAAGTTTACCGTGATCACTTTATTTCCAGAGATGATTGACCAAACTCTGAAGTACGGTTTGATGGGCCAAGCCCTTGAGAAAAAATTATTTGAAGTCAGTACGATCAATCCCCGTGAATTTGCTAGCGGCATTCACAAGACGGTGGATGACCGGCCTTTTGGGGGCAGTGACGGAATGTTACTCCAGGCCGATCAGTTGCAGAAAAGCCTGAGAAAAGCTCGCTCAGAAAGCCCTGGGGCGAAAACAATATTTTTATCTCCTCAAGGTCAGCCGTTAACTGAAAATAAAATTCAAGAATTACTGAAACATAAGAGTTTGATCCTATTATCTGCAAGATACGCCGGCGTTGATCAACGCCTTATCAATGCGGAAATTGACGAAGAAATCTCCATCGGCGATTACGTTTTAAATGGGGGAGAGCTGCCAGCTTTGGTTTTGATCGAAGCTTTAAGTCGACAAATTCCTGGCGCCTTAGGGCACTCAGAATCAGCCATTAAAGATAGCTTTACGGAAGGCTTACTTGAAGCTCCGGCTTTCACTCGGCCCAGGGAATGGCAAGGACAAGTGGTGCCTGAAGTTTTACTGAGCGGAAACCATCAGTTGATTTCAGAATGGCAAAATAAGATGTCGTGGATCGTGACCAAAGAGAAACGTCCTGATCTATTCACAGCGGCCGCAAAGAAATCCACTTTGCTCGATCTTAAAAAAATAAAAGAGTTTGATCAAAAAATTTCACCGGCAGATCGCAAGCTTTGCGGCCTTAAAGATTATTTTGAAGATTCTTGGAGCCAGGTTCTTTCGTGAGCGACACCTTTGTCCCCACGCTAGCGATCGGTCTTTTGCATTATCCCATGTTGGATGGGAAAAAAGATATCGTAGCGACCAACATAACAAATTTCGATGTTCATGATATTGCTAGAGCCGCGCAGGTTTTTGGCGTGCAAAAATATTTCCTGATTCATCCCATCCGCGAGCAACTAATGTTTGTGGAGCGGATTTTAGATCACTGGCGGGTTGGCCAGGGCTCGAAATACAACCCCAAGCGTAAAACGGCCCTCGGACGGGTGAGGTCAGCTGAGACCATAGCTGCGGCTTTGCTTGAGTGGGGTGCTGAAAAACCCCTGATTATTGCAACCCACCCCCGGGCAGTAGAGGGTGTTAAGAATTATTCATTCAAAGAGCTGCGCTCGGTCCTCCACGCGCAGAAAAGGCCTGTATTTTTGCTGTTTGGGACAGGTTTTGGGATGACCGACGATTTTATGCGAGGTTGTGACGGGCTTTTAGAAGGCATCCGTGGTGCCCCACCCGAAGATTACCGGCACCTTTCTGTGAGGTCTGCCGTCAGTATCTGTCTTGACCGACTTATGGGGCCATGGTAGACAACCTTCTTACTTATAACACGTGTGAACTCTATAGAAGTTGTAAAGGGTATTAAAATGGCTAAAACCACAAAAAAAACTAAAAAAGCGGCGACTCCTGGCAAAGAAACAAACCTGATCAGTCGCGTAACAGCTCGTACGACTTCAAAATTAGTTCAACCTTTCCGACCTGGCGACACAGTCAATGTGTACGTAAAAGTTAAAGAGGGTGAGAAAGAACGTGTTCAGCTTTACAAAGGCACAGTCACGAAACTTCAAGGTAAAGGAGCGACACGCTCTTTTACAGTTCGAAAAATCTCTGCTGGTGTTGGCGTTGAAAGAATTTTCCCATTCACATCGCCTGCCATCGACCGTGTTGAAGTTGTCACTCACGGAAAAGTTCGTCGTGCAAAACTTTATTACTTACGTGGTCTAGAAGGTAAATCTGCAAAGATTGAATCTGAATTAGCACAAGTTCGATCGGTTGCTTCTGCGACTGAGGCAGACACAGAGACAGAAAAGACTGAGACTAAAAAAGCTTAATCAGCTTTTTTCAAGCCCTTGAAAAAAACAAAAAAAAAGAATGAATGGCCGGAACTGGATTGGCGGGAATTTAACCCCGCGCCAGTGATTGGCGTTGATGAAGTGGGACGCGGTTGTCTGGCCGGCCCAGTTTATGCGGCGGCCGTTGTTCTAAACCTAACGACTGATGTCTCAGCCTATACAGACTCAAAACTTTTATCCGAAGCACGTCGTGAAGAACTGGCCATTGAGATCTGTGAATCGCATCACACCGGCCTTGGTTTTGCGACAGTTGAAGAGATCGATCAGTTAAATATTTTCAGAGCTTCACAGCTTGCGATGATAAGAGCGATCCAGAATTTGAATTTAAAGCGGGGACACCTTTTGGTCGATGGCAAGTTTGTGCTGCCGGGACTTCCGGAATTTAAGCAAACGGCTTTGATCAAGGGCGACCTTAGATGTAAACCAATTTCTGCAGCCTCGATCTTAGCAAAAGTGACTCGGGATCAACTGATGAAAACCCTTCATCAGGAGTTTCCGGTTTATGGATTCGA
>JAYWDA010000353.1:0-6122 GCA_043780105.1 Pseudobdellovibrionaceae bacterium
CTAGACGATGGGAACAGTAAATGGTGGCTCGCGATGGATTCGAACCATCGACCCCTTCATTAAAAGTGAAGTGCTCTACCAGCTGAGCTAGCGAACCACAGGCTTGTAAGAGTTTGCTAATTTCCAAGAAAACATGGGGCGAGTCAACACGGAAATAACGTTATCAAAATATAATTTTTTAAGCGTGCCCGACAAATAAGCATTGTGACTAAAAAGCTCTGTTAAGTCGGAATTAATCCTTAAAAATCGGCTTGGCCCACAAGGTTTGCTCACGTCCTGGGCCTACGCTGACGACGTCGATGGGCACGCCTAAATGGCGGCTGACAAAGTTAATATAGTCGGCGGCGGCTTTTGGCAGATTCATTAAGTTTGTGATTTTGCTAATATCTTCGCTCCAACCGGGCAGGTATTCAATCACAGGTTCCACCTTGGACAATTCGTACGGCGAGTTGGGGAGGTCTTTAATAATTTGGCCGTTTAATTTGTAAGCCGTACAAACTCCGATTTTATCGTGACCGGTCAGGATGTCTAATTTCATCAGGGCCAAGTTTGTCATTCCATTCAAGCGAATAGCGTAATTCATGGCGACTAAATCAAGCCAACCGCAACGACGAGCGCGGCCTGTGGTTGAGCCAAATTCGTGGCCGTCTTTGCGCAATTTTTCGCCGACAGCATTATCAAGCTCCGTCGGGAAAGGGCCACTGCCCACGCGGGTGACGTAGGCTTTAAAAACGCCGATGACTTTTTGAATCGCCGTCGGGCCAACGCCTGCGCCGACGCAAGCAGAACCTGCAATGGTGCTTGAGCTTGTCACAAAGGGATAAGTGCCATGGTGGATATCTAACATCGTGCCTTGAGCACCTTCGAATAAAACTTTTCTGTTCGCGCTTAAGCATTTGCTGATCACTAGCGAAGTGTCGCGGCAGCGGTAGGGTGCTAATTCTTCAGCTAAGCTCATCAGCTGAGCCAGTAGGCCTTCAACGCCGATCGGTTCTTCGCCGTACATTTTTTCTAGCAACACATTCTTTTCAGAGAGCGAATGTTTTAATTTTGCTTTCAAAGTGCCGGGATCATAAAGATCGCCGAAGAGGACGGCTCGCCGAGAAGCCCGGTCTTCGTAAGCAGGGCCAATGCCTTTTCCGGTGGTACCAATTTTTCCAGCCGACAAAGCTTTTTCGCGAGCGGCATCTAAAGTTTTATGGAAGGGCATAAGTACTGTGCAATGATCCGAGATCACAAGCTGTGAAGAATTTTGCAATAAGCCCGCAGTCTTTAATTTTCTGATCTCTTCGGCGACGCCAAAAACATCCAGCACGACGGCTGAGCCGATCACGCAGATTTTTCCGGGATGTAAAATGCCTGAAGGAATTAAATGCAAGACCGTTTTGTGGCCATTCACAACCAGCGTGTGGCCTGCGTTGTTGCCGCCTTGAAATCGCACGACCATATCGGCATTTTGAGCAAAAACATCGACGAGCTTGCCTTTGCCTTCATCGCCCCACTGCGCTCCGACCACTATGATTCCTGCCATTTTGAAACTCCCAAGGTCACAAGTTTTTCAGATTAAAAACTAAGCGTCAATAAATTCACTCGGACTTAAACGGTGTAGCACCGTACCACGGAACTCTTGGTGGCAGCGTGTCTGACGTTCCTCCGTCCGCAAAAAATTGCACAAGCTTTGTGGCAGCCGCCTGAGACGCTTTGTAAAAAGCTTCTTCTGTATTGGCCCCAATGTGCGGAGTCAGGACAACATTTGGATATTGCAAAAGTTTTGAGTGCCGGGAGAGGGGCTCTTTTTCATAAACATCCAGGCCCACGGCTTTCAGGTGATTTTTTTCAATGGCTTCACACAGGTCACCCTCGTGAATAACTGTTCCCCGCGATGTGTTTACTAAGATTAATTTGGGATTTAAAAAATCAAAATGCGATCTTGTTAACATGCGCTCAGTTTCTAAAGTTTTTGGGACATGAAAGCTTAAGACATCGCTTTTCTTTAAAATTTCCTCATATCCAACGCGTTCGATTTTCATTTGTTGAAAAACTTCGTCCTCCACATAAGGATCAAAAGCCATCACATGCATGCCAAAGGCCTGGGCAATTTGTGCTACACGTTTTCCGATACGGCCAAGGCCGACAACGCCGTAATGACCTTCGCACAATTCAAAAGCGGGTAGTTGATGTCGATCCCACTCGCCGGATTTTGCCATGCGGTGGGCTTTTAATAATTGCACCGAGCAAGCAAGAACTAAGCTCCAAGTTAATTGCGCAGCACTTTCGATATTAGCCGCTGGTGTGTGCATCACAGTGATGCCCCATTTTTGCGTGGCTTCAAGGTCGATATGATCAAAGCCACTGGTGCCCGTGATGATCACTTGCAGGTTACGGGCTTTGGCTAAAAATTTTTCGTCAATGATCGTGCGACTGCGAATCAGCAGCGCATGGCAAGAAATCTCGTGCTCTAAAGGTAAATGCGTGGGGGAGTCCGAGCGCACCACTTTAGCCCACGGCTGGCTTTGTAAATAAAGAAAACTTTCTTGCGAAAAGCGATCCGTGATCAGAATTTTTTTCGTTGTCATGGATGAGCCTTTTGCCAGTTTTTAAGATCAGTTAAAATTTGATCAAGTTCAGTTTGGGATAACAGCTTTGCATCAAAATATATCAGCACCTGACCCAAACTTTCAAAAAGTTTCAGCATTTCAGAATCTTGAATAAAACCCATATGACCAATGCGCAAAATTTTTCCTTTGGCCTGATCTTGACCACCCATAATTGTGATCTTGAAATGATCTTCCAAATGCTGGCGCATTTTTTGTGAATCTAAATTGGCGGGCACTTTTAAAGATGTGACTGAATCACTCGGAGCTTTCGCATACAGTTCAAAGCCTAAGCGCACCGCAAATAATCGGACCATCTCGGCCCTGCGATGAATGCTGTGATAAAGTGATTCCAGACCGGTTTTTTTAACGTCAGATAAAATAAAATCTAAAGCTCGAATCAATGGAACAGGCGAACTAAAAAACGTTTCACCTTTATCATTGGCAGCTTTTTCGCGGCGGATATCAAAATAATATTTTTGCGTTTGTGAAGTCAGAACGACTTTCCAGGCTTTTTCAGAAAAACTAACAAAGCTTAAACCCGTTGGCAGCATAAAAGCTTTTTGTGAACCCGCTACCAGGCCGTCGATGTGCCACGCATCCATCGGCACAGGGAATGCTCCGACAGCAGTGATACCGTCGACAAGAAATAAAGTGTCAGGATATTTTGCAATGATTTGCCCGAGGGCTTGAAGAGGATGCACAATGCCTGTGCTTGTTTCACAAGCTTGGCATAAAACGAGTTTTGTTTGCGGATTTTTTTCTAAATGATCTTGGACTTTTTTGGGATCAACAGCCTGTCCCCAATCGACGGCTAAAATCTGAACTTGGGCGCCGTAGACATTTGCCATTTCAGCCCAACGTTCGCCGAATTTTCCACTGACGATCGCCAAAACTTGATCGTTGGGAGATAATGTGTTGACCAATAAAGACTCCATGCCGCCCGTGCCGGTGCCGGGGTGGATAAAAACTGAATTGTTTGTTTGAAAAATAATTTTTAGATCCTGTAAAACTCTTTTCAGGATCTGGTCAAACTCAGGCGTACGGTGATGAATCATCGGCAAACTTAAGATGCGCCGAACTTCAGGGTGTAGATTAACCGGGCCTGGCGCGAGCAGACTGTAATCGGAAGATAGCTGTGATGACAGATCTTGTGACATAGGGAATTCTTTCTTGAAATCCGACTCAATTTATACTCAACTATGACAGTCATGTCCATCAGGTTCCTGTCGATTTTTAGTCTTATCTTGCTTTTATTAAGCAGTTCCTGCGCTTATCGTTGGGGAACGGGCACGCGTTCGGTTCCTGGCGGGTATAAAAGCATTTCCATTCCCGTTTTTAAAAATAAATCCTATGAAACAGGCATCGAAGTTTCTTTCACCAACGCTTTGCTGCAGGAATTTCAACGCAGCCGCGTAGCCCACGTTGTTGATGATGAACTTTCCGAAGTTCGAATTGAGGGCGAAATTTTAGAGGTGCATTACCTGCCCGGCGCAAAACGAATTTCAGGAGACGATGCCGTTAAATATCTTCCGCAAGGGGCCGTACTGGCAACAGAGTACACAATTTTATTAACGACAAAAGTTCGAGTCGTTCGGCGCTCTGATAATATCGAAGTCTGGGCGGGTCGCTTTGATGGTGAGCGAACTTATGAAGCGCCAAAAGTAACGATTGCTGGATTAAATTCAGTTGATCCTTTGTACAATCAGTCAGCGCGTCGAAGAAATATTGACAGCCTGGCAAGAGATTTAATGGTCGAAGCGCACAATCGTATGACGGAGAGTTTTTGAGTGGCGACCATTGATGCTCAGCAATTTTATAAAGAAGTGGACGAAGGACGTTGCGGGCCTTTGTATTTTCTTTTTGGTGATGAGCCTTACTTGCTAAATCAAAGTGTTGATAGATTAAAATCGACGGTGGTCAATGAAGCGACAGTCGATTTTAATTTAAATATTTTTTACGCCGCTGACAGTGAAGCCGCGGTGATCAAGGATAGCGTTGAGATGTTGGCCATGATGGCGCCGCAACGATTAGTGATTGTTAAAGAAGCGCAAGACCTGACAGATAAAGAATGGGCTTCGCTTGAGCCGTTATTTGAAAATCCAGTGGAAAGCACAGTTTTTGTTTTAACGGCTTCTAAAATTGACCGAAGAAAAAAAAGTGTGCGCTTACTTTTAGATAAAGCTCGAACTGTTGAATTCAAAAGGCCCTATGAAAATCAGATTCCAACTTGGATCAATTATATTGCAGGTCTTCATCAAATTGAAATCAGTGAAGAATCAATTCATCTTTTGCACAAGCTGGTGGGTTCGCATTTGCAGGAAATTGATTCTGAAGTAAGAAAATTAAAAGACTTTATTGGTGATCGAAAGCGCGTCGAAGTGTCGGACGTTTCCCAAGTGGTCAGTCATGTTCGTGAAGAAAGTGTTTTTGATTTAACCAGATCCATAGGCGAAAATGACCGAGTCAAATCTTTGGAATTATTGGTTCATCTGTTAGATCAAGGCCAAAATGAAATGGGTATTATTGCGATGATTGGCCGCCATGTGCGACTTCTGATCAAAGTAAAGCGCGGTCAAGAGCAGGGCCTTTTTGGGGCGAAGCTTGCGCAGACGGTGCAAGTTGCGCCCTATTTTTTGAATGAATACATTGAGCAGGGCAAGGCTTGGTCGATTCCGCGTTTAGAAGATATGTTGATGCTTCTGGATGACACCGATAAGGCCTTAAAATCTTCGCCGTTGTCGTCCCATATTTGGCTGGAGAACCTGATCCTGAAGGGTTGTCGTCAGGCTTCACTGACTTAGGTCTTGGCATTGCCTGGGCTTAGGTTTTTCCGTAAAAAATCCGATCTAACTTATCATGATGGATTCAGCAGCCCAGGATAAAACATTTTTTCGTCGGAAGTTTCCACGTCGAGCTTACTCGCGGATGGTGGGCGTGCTGTTAGATGGAAATTATGAAATGTTTAAAGCCGGTGAAATTGGTGAGGGCGGGCTGTCCATTTTTGGAGACGCGGCTTTTCCCGAGGGTCATCATCTTGTTTTAACTTTTCAGATCCCAGGTGGGGATTTCGTCAGTATTCGTTCAATCGTTCGATCCAGTAAAATGCAAGAAGGCCGCTTTAACCACGGCCTTTCTTTTGAATCAATTCAGTTTACGCACAAACGTCAGATCCGCGCTTTTGTCTCATCACGATCTTCTGACGACGAGCTTTTTTAAAAACCTCGCCGATCAATTGTCAGTGAAGGCTTATTTAGAAGACCTATTTAGTAGACAGTGCAGCAGCGATTCTTTTAGAAATACGGCCGATTTTCCGAGACGCCGTTTCCTTTTTGAAAAGACCGTGTTGAGCGGCTTTCATGATTTCGCCAGAAAAATCTTTTAACAACTCAGGCAAAGCTTTGATGTTCTTTTCAGTCAACGCTTTCAGAAGATTTTTTTCGAAAGTTTTCACTTTGCTTTTGCGTTGCGAGTTCACAGCCGTTTTTTTGATGGTTTGACGAGCGCGCTTTTCAGATGACTTATGGT
>JAYWDA010000354.1:0-8233 GCA_043780105.1 Pseudobdellovibrionaceae bacterium
CTCTTGTAAAAGCAGAACGGATTCTTTTAAAACGAAATCACCAATATCATGGCCGTAGGCATCGTTAATTTTTTTAAAAAAATCGATATCTAAAGAAATCAAACAAACGGGATTTTTTGAAATCGCAAATAGCCTGTGGTGATTTTTTAATTGTTCATCAAAGCTTTGTCTGTTGTAAGCTTTCGTTAAGTGATCGACCCGCATATTGTGGTGGGCTTCAACAAGTTTCTTTTTGACCACCTGTAGATTTTTCTTGGCTCTGATCAAGCGCTTACTGCGGCGATCATCGCGCTGATTTTGCACTTCAACGTAGTAATCAATAAACTCCCGCGCTTTTGACTTAAGGGTATGAATCGAATTGGATTCAACGGCTTCACGGAGTTGATCCAAATTTTGTGAGACTTCGCGATCTTTGACTTTATCGATCACCAGGTCCTCGCCCAGTTGATCGGCAAAATCCCAAATGATGGCTTTAAAATCATCAAAAGTTTTTTGTACAAAGCTATATTCATCGATTCTATAGCTGGATAAATATTGGCGTAATTTAAACAGAACATCAGCAATATCGGCTTCAGGAGTTTTTAAAAGTAATTTCGAAAAATCATCCAGATTTTCACGGACTTTTCTGACGGGATGGCCATCAATGTCCAATAAGTACTTACTGTAATTATCTAAAATAAAAAGCAGAGTGGCTCGGTCGTCGGGCACTTGAGGGCCTTCTTCACGGCTGTTCCCTGAAGATTTCCAATCGACTTCTAATTGTTCAACGAGCTTTTTAAGCCAAGTATTCAACGAGCCTCCACAGCTTGATTTATCGGCGGCTAAGGCCTCAATCTCAAGTCATAAAAGCAGCTGGACTAAGAGCCAGCAGGGGGAGGAGTCGCCCGTTTTTTTTCTAAATAATAGTCCCAGGTGCCTTCTGTAACTAAAAGTTGATGGCGATCAAGTTCAAAGACCTTGGTCGTGATGGCACGTAGAAAATGCCTGTCATGGCTGACAATCATAACGGTGCCAGGAAAGCCTTTAATGGCCTCTAGTAAGAGCTCACGGGAAGTAATATCCAGATGATTTGTTGGTTCGTCCAGAACTAAAAAATTCACGGGGCGGGCCAAGATGGTCGCAAGGACAACACGACTTTTTTCGCCTCCAGAAAGAATAGATATTTTTTTATCAACATCATCCCCAGAAAACTTCATGGCGCCTAGAAGACTTCGAACCGAGCCGACGCTAGAGTTGGGAATTCGGCTGTGGACTTCTTCAATAATCGTCATTTTTGGATCTAACACATCCAAGGAATTTTGACTGAAATAACCAACTTCAATACTGGCCCCTACATTAAATTTTCCTTCAGTTGCCTCGGCTTGCCCGGTGATAATTTTTAAAAGGGTGGATTTGCCGGCGCCATTCACACCAACAACGGCCACTCGATCTTGCCTTTTAACGAGGGCGTTGGCTTTTTTAAAAACTAATTTCTCTCGGCCTTCACTTGTTTTCCAGGTTTTTCCAAGATTTTCAATTTTAACGACTTCGTCTCCACCTCGAGGCGGGACGGGCCATTCAAATTGCACGGCCTTTTCTTCAATGGGAATCTCAATCCGTTCAATTTTTTCTAGCTTCTTCACACGCGATTGCACTTGTGCTGCATGCGAGGCTCGGGCGGCGAAGCGAGCAATGAATTCTTCTTCTTTGGCCAGCATATCATCTTGTCTGCGAGCCGCTGCCACCAATTGCTCTTTTCGAATCTGCCGTTCTCGATCATAGAAATCATAATTTCCTGAGTAAACAGTAATCGATTGATGAGCGACCTCTACAATTTTTGAAACAATCCGGTTCATAAATTCACGGTCATGGCTGGTCATTAATAATGAGCCTTTAAACTCTACCATCCATTGCTCTAGCCAAATGATCGATTCTAAGTCGAGGTGATTCGTCGGTTCATCCATCAATAAAACTTGCGGATTCAAAACTAAGATTTTTGCCAGCGCAATTCGCATTTTCCAGCCGCCACTGAAGCTTTCCGTCGGGCGATGATAATCTTCAGGTCCGATCCCAAGGCCCGTTAAGATTTCTGCCGCCCGATTTTCTAAGTCATAACCACCTAAGCTTTCGAATTCGGCTTGTAATTCGCCGTACTCTTCAAGAACTTTCGCCATGGCATCGTCGGAGAGGACTTCAGATAATTTCTGTTCAAGCGCTTGCAGTCGAATTTGAATTTCAGGAACTCGACCGGCCGCTGATTTAACTTCTTCAAGTGCTGTGCGACCGCTCATCTCTTCGATATTTTGAGAAAAATAACCGATGACCGTTCGCTCAGATTTAGAGATCTGCCCCTGTTCGAAGCCCTCTTCCCCAGTAATAATCCGGAAAATTGTTGTTTTGCCCGCTCCGTTAGGGCCGACAAGACCGATCTTTTCGCCGGCATTAATTTGGAATGATCCATTTCGATAAAGGATTTTGCTACCGTACTGCTTGGATATATTTGAAAGATGAATCATCACGATGTTCTAGCTGAGTATGACGTTCTTGTCACAGCTCTTTCCAAGCACTTATGACGTTTCAGTCACATTATTCCTATTGGTTTACTTCCCACCTAAGCTTTATGTAACTTGTATAGATAGCAAACTAATTTAAATGGGAGATCAAATGGCGGCCAAAAAACCAACAGTTCCTGGGGAAATATTGGATTCCAAATTTATCTCACCTCAGGGTTGGACCCAAAAGGAAGTCGCCGATATGATTGGGTGCGATATAAAAGTTGTTAACCGCATCGTCAATGGTCGCCAGTCAATTTCTCCAATTATGGCCATCAAATTATCTAAGTTAACGAAAACCTCTGCTGAGTTTTGGTTAAGTGCTCAAAACAAAGTTGATCTTTACGAAGCTGAAAAGCGAATGAAGGCTAAGCCTTGAAGCTGACGTTATCCCATATTCTTGTAGATCATCAGTATGAGGCTGAAGACCTATTAAGAAAACTTAAAGAAGGCGTGGCCTTCGAAACTCTCGCTCATCAGTTCTCGAAATGCCCATCTGCAAAACAAGAGGGTAGTCTTGGCTTGATTGACCTTCGCAGGCTGGACCCGACTTTCGCTGAGGCCGCCCAGGCTTTAACGCTTCAAGAGATTTCTCCCATAGTAAGAACTCCTTTTGGCTATCATTTGATCAAAAGATTAAGCTAAGCTAGGTGCTGTTTTATAAATCTTTTCCAAGGCGGAACTCCATGCTACAAAAACTGATATTTTCAATTTCGTGCTTAATTTTTATGAGTGCCCAGGCGGCCACTAGTTTTAGTGCAGTCTCTCAAAGTGATTTAGAAACCATGAGCAAAGAGTTTTCTTCGAACTCGGCCCATCCTTCAGTGATGGGAGCTGCGACTTTAGGAAAAATTTTCGGTTTTGAATTAGCTTTAATTGCGGGTCAGAATCCAAGTCCGAACACTGATAAAATTGTTAAAGCGTCATCATCGTCTGACTCTTTGCCAAATCTTTATCATGGGGGAGTTTTATTAGCTGTCAGCGTTCCCTTGGGATTCACAGGAGAATTTATTTATACTCCTAAAGTCGGATCGAACGGTGTGGACTTTCAGGGCACTTCAGCGGCTTTAAAATACACTTTGGATGAATCTTTAATTGTGATTCCATTTAATTTAGCGTTCCGCGCTTTTGCTTCTTCGACAAAGATAAATTTCACACAGACAACTCCCACTGTGACGGGGAATGTAGAAAATAAAAATACGATCAATGGGATTCAAGTGCTGGTCAGTCCCAGCTTACCGATCGTTGAGCCTTACTTAGGCGTTGGTTATCTTCAAGCCAAAGATACTTTGAATTATTCTGGGACTGGGAATTTTTTCGGAACGGCAGTCCCTCTTGGGACGTCTTCTTTAGACGCAAGCCTTAGTACCACGCAGCTCTTGGCTGGTGTAAATGTTCATCTGCTGGTGCTATCGTTAGGTCTTGAGTACTCAAAAGCATTCAATGCTGACAGGTACACAGCGAAGCTAGGCTTTGTATTTTAAACACGTTCAAGCACGGATTAAACATCTCTATGAACTGACTTTGTTAGGCGACACTAAAACGGTGTACCTTACGGCCGTCTAGAACCCTGATGTTTTATTTCTTTTCCTTAGCGGCAGAATAATTATTGTGTATTCTAGAAAGCCATAAAGGAGTTTATGATGAAGATTGAAAAAGTGATTTACCGAGCTAAAGCGACAGCTTCCGGCGGACGAGAAGGTCGTGCAATTTCTGATGATAACATTTTGGATGTTAAATTAACCACTCCAAAAGCGATGGGTGGAAGCGGCGATGCCGGAACAAATCCTGAACAACTTTTTGCCGCTGGTTATTCAGGATGCTTTTTAGGCGCTATAAAAGCTGTTGGAGCACGAGATAAAGTTAAAGTTCCTGCTGATGCAAGTGTCACAGGGGTTGTTGGGTTTGGTGCCGTTCCTCACGGATATTTGATTGAAGTGGAATTGCATATCACTTTGCCAGGAATGGATAAAGCAGCGGCTCAGACTTTAATCGACAATGCCCATAAAGTTTGCCCGTACTCAAATGCCACTCGAGGAAATATCGATGTGACATTGAAGTTAGTCTAATTTTTTAGCCTGATTTTAAATGAGCGTGGTCTTAATGACTTAAGACCACGTTTTCAAGAAGGATCAAAATAATTCCAATAATGGAACCGCCCGCAATCACCCCTGCACAAAGGGTTTCTTGATTGTCGACTAAGGCGCGATAGCCAACGCTAGCTTTATCTTTAAATTTTAAGCGGCAACCCCAGAAGAAAAGGGCACCTAATGCCATGGCTAAAGAATCTGAAAATCGCAAAACAAAAGCTAAGCCTAATCCGACGCCAGAAATAGGAAAGCGTCCGCGAGATCTTTTTCCCAAATATTCACAAAGAATTCCAACAAGAGCACCGACAAGAACGGCGATTTGCGCTGTTGGGTGCAACGTACTTAAACCTTTAGTTAAAACCTCAGCCACACCTTTCCAGATCGCAGCGCCCGGAAGTGGTAATTTATCCGTTGTGAATAAAGAAATATCATTATGAAAAATGGCGTAAAAAACAGGGACAGCCACAAGCGACCCTGCAAAGACTCCAAGAATATGTCCCAGCGCTTGATGGCGGGGCTTCCCACCCAGCATATAAGCAGGTTTTATATCCATTAATAAGTTGCTCGCGTTCAGCGAAACTTCAGAGGTAATTCCGGCCGTCATTAAATTAGTAGAAATATTTCCTGGAGCCACGACAGAAAAAGTAATCTGCGTTAGTTTTCCTAAAGCGCCGCCCGGTGTGATGGCCGTTAAACCTGTTGAAGTCACTGCAATCAGTGTAAAAACAAAAACTAAAGGGATGGCCAGGATTCCCAACCAATAATGCACTCCAAACCAAACGTGACCTAAATAAACTGTGATAGCGCCCATCACAGGAATTCCAACGATAAAAATCCACATTGGTAGTTCAATATCAGCCAAGATATCTTTTTTCTTTTCCGATTTTTTTTGAAATAAAGTTTTAAAAGATTCCATAAGGATTTTTGGTTTTGAAAAGAACGAATACAAAGAAGCCGTCGTCATCATCGAAGCCCCGCACCACAAAGACCACATGGTGATATTTTTAAAACCAGGCCCTGCAATGGCTCCTTGTTGAATCATCACGGGAGCTAAAACCCAGTAATTAATAAAAGCCCCCAGCAATAACGACATGGCGGTTTTCATATTCATCAAGCCACCAGTGCCAAGCATCACGATGGAGGTGTCCATTTGAATTGTTAAATCTTTAAGTGGTGTGTTTAAAATTTTTGGTGTGGCAAAATTATAAATAAAATCGTCCCAATAATCAGGAAGCTTTAAAAACTTCAGCCGAGCTGCTGCCATGACAGCCTCGCTTCGCATCGTTTCAATCAATGCTGACAGGCCCGCGCCCCACATCAGAATTTTTGCTTTAAAAAAACCATCGCCTGTATCGCTGTGTAGATTATCCAAAACAATACCGGCGGCACGGCCTTCAGGAAAAGGCATTTGCTCGTCGTTAATAAATCTTTTCTTCAGTGGAAATGCGAAAAGGACTCCCAAAATAGAAAGTGCAATAATCCACCAAAAGGTCTGCCACATCGGAACAACATGCCCCGTCACCATCATGTAGGCGGGCATTGAGGCCATCAAAGGGGCTGTCATATAACCAGCGCTGGTCGCGATGGATTGCATGGCGTTGTTTTCTAATATCGTCATTTCCCGACCAATTTTAAGTTTTGCCAAAAGTTTAAAAAAGGCAAAGGACAAAATCACCGAAGAGATTCCAACCCCTAATGTCCAACCGGTTTTAATTCCGATATAAAGGTTGGTCAGGCTTAAAACGCCGCCCAAAATCATGCCGGTTAAAGCCGACCTTACATTCAGTTGAGGCATATGGCCTTTGTAGACATTTTTAAGCCACCACTCGTCCTTTTCGGCCAAAGTCATGGTACGGATTTGCTCGTCGGATAGTTCGTGTATTGCCATGCTGATTTTTTGCCATCAGTCATTTAGCTTGTCACGTCTGTTTTTTGTCCCCTAACACATTCAATCGATTGGGGGCTTTTTTTGAACTTCTGGAAACTTCATTTTAAGCGATTCAAGATGCTCGACAATGATTTTAGCAATCACAAGGTCTCGGTACCATTTTTTATTGGCTGGGACGACATTCCACGGAGCTTCTATGGTGTTTGTTGCAGCCATCATTTGCTCGAAGGCTTTCATGTACTGGTTCCAGTATTTTCTTTCCTTGATATCCCCGGTCGAAAACTTCCAGTTCTTTGTTTTATCATCAAGTCGTTTTTTCAAGCGCTGCTTTTGTTCGGCCTTCGTGATGTGCAGTAAAAATTTGAGAACAGTCGTGCCATTGTTTGTAAGCATGCGCTCGAAATCATTGATCTGTTGGTAACGTTTCTTAAAAAGGGCATTATCCGTTATAGCTTCCGACGGCAGGTGTTGGGATTTTAAAATTTCTGGGTGGACTCGGGCGACCGTTACTTCTTCGTAATAGGATCGATTAAAAATCGAGGTCCCTCCGCTGGCCGGCGTGACCTTATGACAGCGCCATAGAAAGTCGTGTTTCAGCTCCTCGTCAGAGGGTTTTTTAAATGAGTGGACTTGAATGCCCTGGGGATTGGCTGAGTCAAAAATAAATTTAACAACTCCGTCTTTTCCACTGGTATCGATACCTTGTAAAATAATTAAGAGCGACCTTCGATCCTCAGCAAACATCAAATAAAGTAATTCATAAATTCTTTTTTGATACTTTTGCAGTTGTTTTAGACCTTGATCTTTGTCTGTGCAAAGTGGAGTTGATTCTGGATTTATTTTACTAAGACTGATTTTTGGCAAGAGTTCCTCCTTATTGAGGGACCACCATAACAACTCTTAATGAGGCAATTGACCACTGTTAAAATCAGACGGGTGTTCTATGACAACTCTATTTTGAGATGAGCCTTGGCCGGAAAATTGCTTAAACGAGTTTATAGAGTTCAAATTAATCAACCGAACTCAGAAGGAATTTTTATGAAAAACAAGAAACATTCACCTGCGACCAACAAGTCCCAAGATAGTAAAAATGCAGTTCATAATACTTCGGGAGCTGTGATGCCAGATGCACAACGTCGTTCGGGTCAAAGCGAAAAAGAAGTTCAAGCTGCTTTTGGTTCCGATTCAAAAAATAGCAAACGAAATCGCTAACAAAAAATCTAAAGGGGCTGGATCCAACCATATGGATCCGGCTTCGTTCCATATTGAATAGCAACAAGCTCATCATACAACTTTTGGGTCAGCAGGCCCATTTTGTTATTATTAATAAGACCGGTGAAATGTCCTGAAGTTAATTCACCAATTGGGGTTATCACGGCGGCTGTTCCTGTGCCGAAAGCTTCCTGCAAACGACCTGATTTTATTCCTTCAGTAATTTCTTGTAAAGAGACTTTGCGCTCGCGAACAACTCGTCCACCGGTCCGTTCCGGTGACTTCAACATAGTCATTAGGCAATCCCTAACGCCGCCTCCAAGAATGGTGCCTTCCAAAGCGGGGGTGACGATTTCATTATCGAAAATAAAAAACACATTCATTGTGCCCACTTCTTCGATGTATTTTCGCGTAACATCTAACCACAAAACTTGCGAGAAACCTTTTTTCTTGGCTTCATAGGCCGCCTTCAAACTGCCGGCATAATTAGCGGCGGCTTTTGTAGCTCCTAA
>JAYWDA010000355.1:0-2070 GCA_043780105.1 Pseudobdellovibrionaceae bacterium
CGGCGCCAAAGCTAAGGCACATTTTTCTTTATGTTCAACCTCAGGAAACAACTGACTCTGATTCTGGCAAGAACGACCCTTTAATAAGGACTGTAAAGCCTCACAAGGTTCAGTGGCTTCCGCCGGTGTCGTGGCTGCCTGAATCTTGTTCAGCGCTGTGACTGTGACTTCTGTACAGAAGCCATCCACCATCGCCGCATCATCTTGTTTAGAAATCGCTTCTTGCTCGGGCGGCTGAGAGCACGCAGCTAAAAAAAGACTTCCAGTGAGTAAAGTGATCAATGCCAATGTTTTCATAAAGGTCTCCCCTGTAAGTGGGGATCATAATCCGGCCGCGCGAAGAATGAAACTGTCAGGATTCTAGACAGTAAAAATCTCAATATGGCGGCCTTTAATTGTCACTTTGAGGAGTCGCTGTCTTCAGGAGGGTTTAGAACTCAGTTTAAGTGAATGCCAGCAATTTGGCGTCATCATTTCACTCTTCAGTAAGTTTCAATAAACAAAGAATATTTGCCCTGTTGGGCACGAATTTGGATTTTAAAATTATTAACGCAAAGAAAGATCCAGAATTAAATATAATATTAAATAAAATATTATTTGACAGGTTTTTTTGGTCTTCAGAAGCCTTACTGTAAACGCAGTTATTTCGAACTACGCTCCACCTTAAATTTAAAAAACCTTTCCAGTTGTGGATCTTTAAATGCTTTTTAGATTACTTTTTAAAGGCTAGTCGCCGGTCTTATTCCGATTACAGAACACACAAAAACGCTACTTTAAAACCCATGTTATATCTTGGGAAGTTAACAAACTCACAACCGTAGCGGGTGTATAATATGGAATTACGAACTCTTTCTAATATTGAACTGATGAACAGATTTGGAAAACTTGTGCAAACCGAGCGAAGGATTACGCATTTGGTTTTAGAAGTTATTTCTGAGATCGATGTGCGGAAGATTTATCTGGAAAGGGCCTACCCAAGTCTTTTTGAATTCCTGACTAAAGTATTTGGTTACAGTCCGTCAGCGGCCGTTCGAAGGATTGAATCAGCAAGGCTTATGCGGGAAGTTCCAGAAATCGCCATTAAGATTGAAGAAGGCTCGCTTAATTTATCGCAGCTTTCGCAAGTTCAACAAGCCATCAGGATTTCCCAGAAGCAAAAATCTCATAGAGTTCAAACTAGTGAAAAGCGCGAGCTATTAAAGAAAATTGAAAACACGACGCAAAATCAGACGGAACTCATCTTGGCTAAAGAATTAAACCTCCCATTGATCACAGAGGAAAAAGAAAGAATCCACCAAAACGAGTCTGTCACTTTAACGATTACTTTTTCAAAAGAACAAATAGCCATTCTGGAAAATGCCTCGGACTTGATGTCACATGCTTTGCCAAATCAGAAATGGGCAGATGTGATGACAGCCTTAGCTTTAAAAGAAATCCAAAGGCGAACTGAAATTAAGAAATCAAACCGATTTGCAGCCCCTTCCAAGACTGAAGTACTTAGTGATGGGGATGAACTCAAACCAATAATTCCCGCGGCTCGTAAAGCCATCAGATCGAATCTTCGAAAAACGACTTTTGCCAACGACAAATGCTGCCAGTTCAAAGATCCCTTAACGAACAAAATCTGTGGAAGTGTTCGGTTTTTGGAAATTGATCATATTCAGCCTATTTGGGCTGGGGGCGATAACTCGGCCGACAACCTTAGAATTTTGTGTTCCCAGCATAATAAATTTAAGTACGCTAAGGAATCTGGTTCACATCCGCTCCGGAGGTGAAAATAACGAACAGGTTCTCTTGCACAGTACGGGTTTAAGGCCCGTTTTTGCGCGTTGGGCCAAAAAATCCTTGACCCGTTCTGGGGCCTCGCTTAAGAATATAGGTATGTTTCTTACGCCGAAAAGCTTTTCTAAAATCAGCTCAAATTCAATGACCACCACCTCATTTTAATGGTTTCAAATGTCTGAAATCCGCATTTCCTTACCCGATAACTCGGTCAAAACTTTCGACCACGAACCTTCTGCTCTTGAAGTCGCGCAAACTATTGGCGAGCGACTGGCTAAGGAAACTTTG
>JAYWDA010000356.1:0-7747 GCA_043780105.1 Pseudobdellovibrionaceae bacterium
GCTTGATGATAATCATCCATAAATTTTAAATCAAAGACAGACATGGTGGCAGAATCTCGACCGTAAATACCACCGGTGTAGGCCGCCTTATATTCATGAGATAGCAATTTAGAAATTTCAAGTGGAGAAGCATTTGGTTCTGCCTGCCATTTTTGTAAGAAAGTATTGTAAGGCCAACCAGCACCCGGCTCTAAGTCCTGAGAACCGATAAAATAGTCGATGGAAGCTTTCATCTGGTCTGCGACCTCAACCATTCCCATAAGGCAGGCATCGGAAGCATAGATATCTACCTTGTGGCCAAGACGGCTTGCAATCTCCTGCATGGCTTGTCCAAGCTCTTCTGTTTTAATCGAGTGACCGGTTCGATCATCAAACGAAATGTCTTTAATGACCAAGTTAGGACGGTGCCATCCATTCCCATGATTCCAGACAACAATAAAAGTGTGCTTGGCCGGATATTGATCTTGGGCCCAATTAGCAAAGTCGACCAATTGATGCCAATCTCCCATGTCGACTGCGCCCATGTTTTGAACAACAGGAGAAGTCACATCTGAAGTATTCTTATCTTTTTTAATCAGCAGCCGCTGAACTCCAGAACGCGACAGCGATCCCCATTGGACGATGATATTCATTTTATCATTCGAACCGACCTGTTCCATTTGGTTGATGTTGAGTGAGCCGTAAGAATCAAGACTGTTAATGCCATTCAAAAAAATTAAAAAGTTCCAATCCTTGGTTTCCGTGGCAAAGGCGCGAAATGAGAAAAATAAAATAGTCGCAAGGACAAATAGATTCTTTAAGGGGTTCTTCAAATCAAGCTCCTGAAGTGGGTGGTGTCCCCTTAGGATATGATTTTATTCGTGCTGGACCTCGTCGAGAAAAGCCCAAAACTCTACTGAGAGCCGGTCTAGATTTGCATTCAAAAAAAGGACTTGGCTTTAATCTTCCACAAGGGCAGATTTGTTCGCATGCGTATTTATAATTATGTTAAGGGAACCTTTTCTCTTCTTATTTTTGCTTTGAATACTTTGCTTTGCACGATGCTCTTGTATCCATTTTTATTATTGAAAACAATTTCTCCAACGGGACGATTCAAAAATTTTTTTAATCGTTGCATGGTTCGTATCGGCGAGGCTTGGATTTCAGTCAATAACCTCAATTTAAATCTGACCCAAAATATTTCGTGGGACATTCAAGGTCTGGACGGTCTTGCGATCGACCGATCTTATTTAGTTTTGGTGAATCATCAATCTTGGATGGATATTGTTATTCTCCAGCATTTTTTAAATCATCGAATTCCATTTATAAGATTTTTTTTAAAAAAAGAATTAATTTATGTCCCTTTGCTGGGCGGAGCGTGGTGGGCATTGGATTTTCCCTTTATGAAAAGATACAGCTTAAAAGAACTTCGAAAGCATCCTGAAAAACGCCGCGAGGATTTTGAGACCGCCAAGCGGGCCGGTTTAAAATTCCGAGAGTCCTCTGTTTCAATCCTTAGTTTTTTAGAAGGAACTCGCTTTACAAAAGCAAAACACGATTCCCAAAAATCTCCTTATGAAAATTTATTGGTGCCCAAAGTGGGGGGACTTTCTGCAGTCATTCAAGGCATGGGTGAAAATTTTTATCGAGTGTTAGATATTACTATTATTTACCCAGAAGGGGTTGTCAGCCTCCTGCAAGTTTTCATGGGAAGGTTACGGCGGATTCAGGTGCGAGTTCGTCAATTGCCAGTTCCCGTGCACTTGCTCAGTGGTGATTATCTCAATGACCCTAGCTATCGTCAGAATGTGCAAAGTTGGGTGCGTGAAATTTGGACTGAAAAAGATAGGTTAATTTCGGAGATAAAAAAGCCTTAAGTTTTGGCATAGCATTTGCTTCCTAAAAGGGGACACAAAGGAGGATTTTATGCTGAGAGCTGCTATTATATTTTTCGTTTTAGGTTTAGTCGGAATTGTTTTGGGGGCCTACAATTTTGCTGGATTGTCGTTAGAAATTGGTAAGATTGTTTTATTTGCCTTTTTGATTCTTGCAGCCATTAGTTTTCTGGCCTCTTTGTTGACAGGGAAAAATCGGCCAACTCTGCCTTAAAAAACAAAAAGAGATATTTAAAGAGTGGTCTTTCAAAAAGACCACTCTTATGTTTGAAGGAACCAATGTTTAAAGGCATTGACACACTTCTTTAATCGCAAAAGATCTTTGTTAAGAGCTGAGACTTCTATTTCAAAAGCAATGTGTCCTAGCTCTCTATAGCCATAAGAGGCAGCATTACCCTTCAGTTGATGTCCTAGACGTTCAAAATAGGCCCAATCGCGACTGAGCAATTTGATAGAACAATCCTGAATGTCTTTTGAACGTCGAGCCAAATAACGCTGACGGATTTCATCAGGAATTTGATAATGACTAGTATCCATATTCATTCAATTTCCTGTAAAGAGTTTTGCGATCAATACCTAGCATCTTTGCGGTCTTGTCTTTTGCGCCTTTATTAAATTCTAAAATTTTAATGATGTGGGTCTTTACGATATCATCCAATAAAAAGTGTGGCACGGGCAGATCTGTGGCAAAAGCTCCGGATTCAAGTCTTTCACCGATCATTGGCACAACAGGGGATATTGATCCCTCAGTTGGCAAATGAGAAACTTCAATCAGCATATCCGCCGGTGTGATTTCATCATTCTCGCAAAGGACCACGGCTCGTTCAATGGTATTTTCAAGTTCACGGACATTTCCTGACCATTGATGCCTATGCAGGAAGGCCAGTGTTTCCTTTGAAAATCTTTTCGCAGTGGAAACATTAGCCGAAGAAAAACGGCGTAAGAAAAATTCAGCCAAAGGCATAATATCTTCAGGCCGCTCGCGAAGAGGTGGAATATGAATAGGAATAACGTTCAAGCGAAAGTACAAATCTTCACGGAACCGGTGTTCAAGAACTTCCTGTTTTAAATTTCTGTGAGTCGCTGCCAAAATTCGAACGTTGATATCGCGAAAACGATTTTCACCAATGCGCTTTATTTTTCGATCCTGAAGGACTCTTAAAAGTTTTGCTTGTAAGGGCTGACTAAGATCGCCAATTTCATCCAGGAAAAGAGTTCCGCCTTCAGCTTCTTCAAAAAGTCCGGCTTTTTTATCAATAGCCCCTGTGAAGGAACCTTTGGCATATCCAAAAAGTTCTGCTTCTAATAAAGTTTCAGGAATAGCTGCGCAGTTAATTGCGATAAAAGGGCCTTCGCTACGACTGCCAGATTCGTGAATCGTTCGCGCGATGACTTCTTTTCCGGTCCCACTTTCACCGGTGATTAAAATATTTGCATGACTTTGAGAGACTCTTCTTGCTAGGTCCAAAGCATTTCGAAAACCCTGACTTTTTGCGACAACTTTGTCTGAAGGAACTTCCGTTCTTTCTTTTAAAGCTTGTCGAAGATGACTGTTCTCATGCAATATTTCCTTAAAACGCACGGCTCGCTGAAGCGAAATTTCTAATTGAGGTAAGTGAAGAGGCTTTACAATAAAATCAAAGGCACCGGCTTGTATCGCTTCATAAGCGGTTTGGATCGAGGACTTTGAAGTGATCAGAATGATGGGAAGTGTAACGCCCCAATCGCGGAGTTTTTTAATCAGCTCGGTGCCCGTTAAATCGGGGAGCATAAGGTCAGTAATAATAACATCCGCATATATGTTTCTTTTTTTTGCTTCTTCAAGAAGTCGTAATGGGCTTTCGAAAAAAGTCATCGAATAACCACGCGGAGTGAAGTAAGCTTTTAGCAAATCTTGCACGTCAATATCATCTTCAATCACGATGATTTCTATATCTTGATCTTTCGTGTGTCCTAAAGTGAGTGCCATAATTTAAGTTCCTTTTTGACCGAATTTAAAGACTTTACCAGGGGAAATTTGCCACAGGGTCCGCTTGGAGTCTAACTTCTAATTGTGAAGATTCCGATACAATTGCGGCGAGCATTGGTACGCAATTTGCTTTTCATTAAGGTTAACAAGGAGATATTTATGAAACCGACCGAACAACAAAAAAATTCTGACGATCAAAAAAAATCTACCGATCAAAAGAAGGCCACGCCGATGCCTCCACAAAAGTCTAGAAACGCAAAGGTTGAAGACGAAACAAATGATGCACCATCAAATCCTTATCGCGATTTAGAAATGGATGATGATGAAAATGATGTTGACGAAGACACTCAACATTAAAAAAAAGGAGGCCTCCGCTGGGGAGGCCTTGATCGCGTCTGGGAGTGATACAAAAGGGGATTCGATAGGTGATAGCAAGAATGCTTTAATTACTTAGCGAGAAACACTAAATTTGCTAGAAACGAAAGATGAGACCCTTCCCGCCAGCGCGGCCATTGTTAGTGAAGGTAATGTAAAGCGATTTTCTAGTTCGCGTCTTAAATCTTTGCGTATTGTTAGATAGATCACTCCAAGATTTTCTAATTCAGTTTTTGTTAAATAGGTTTTTATTTTTGGAAATAGTTCAGACTCTTCTTCATCCAGGTGGTGTTCAATCAGTTCGGCTAAGACTTTGGCTTTTGCTTCAGTCTCATCACTCCACACGGAAAAGGCGGTTAGGGCGGTTAGTTCGACTGAAAGATGGTCTGCAATATTGTGTTCTTCATAGCCTTCTAAAATCATTGGACGAAGAGCCTTAAGATCGTTGAGCGCATTATAAAGCGTTTTTTCTTCAGTTTTGGCATGAACACTAAGGTTAAACAAAAAACGCTCAAGCTGTTTTTTCTTTTCAGAAGCTAAAGCATCTTCACTTTTCAAAACAGGAATTGATTCACGCAACAGTCGATGATCAATTTTAATAAGCTCAAGAATACTTTTTTTTAAAACTGTTTTTGCCACTGGGACCTCGCTTCGAAAATTGGATAATGCAAATGCAGGACCAAACGGATGGTCTAGCTCATCAGGGAGCAGGATTTCGAATGACAAACAAGTGTTCCGCAGTGCCCCGCGCGAGGCAAAAGTCCACATGAGTCCCCGCCTGCCACTTGCTAAATAGCACTCAATCTTAGTTTCAGCTGATGAAACACTTGGTCCCTAAATTGCATTTTACGTCGTCGAACTGATGCAACTCATTTGAAGGAGCTACTATGAAAAAGTTAGTTTTAATGTTTTCAATTGTTACAGGTTTGTCACTTGCTTACGGAGCTGATGATTCGGTCGATGCGAATCGGACATCTGACGCCGATGTTCGATCTCACCATAGTTCAGGCGGTTTGTTTGTTGAACCGATGCTGATCTATTCTAAAAATGAGGCTTCAATAAAGACTTCCCAACTGCCTCTTTTAACCGGTGATAGTTCAGGGACAATTAACGATACTGCCATTGGTGCACGGCTTGGTTTTCATGTTGCTGAGATTTTTATTTTAGCTGCTGACGGTCGCTATGGAAAATCTCGGTTTCAGGATTCGCTCTATTCAACAGCTGATGGTTCCGACTATAATTATGGTTTGACAGCAGGAGTTCAAACTCCCATTGCTGGCATTCAATTATTTGGAACTTATATTTTAGGTGGAGTCTTTGATCCCACAGCTGGGGCTCAAAATATAGATATGAAATTTACAGATGCTCGCGGTTACCGAGTGGGTGCTGGAATCCATATCTTAGCCGTCAGTTTAAATTTAGAGTACCAAGATCTGACTTATAATAATTCTACCATCGAGTCTTTTGGAAACGTCACGGTCAATCAGGCTTCCAAAGTCGATGCAACTCAACGTGGCTATGCAGTGAGTTTAGGTTTTCCCATAGAGCTATAAGTAGAAAAGTAGAACTATAAATTGTTAACGAAAATTAATTAACGAAGCCAAAATGGTCTTCCACTAAAAGGAGTTAAAAATGGATCAATCAATAGATCGCAATTTGAATAAGGTTGGAGATAAAATTTCAAACGCAGGCCGTGACGCTAAAAATGCGATGAGTGAGACAACTCAGAAATTCGCTGACTCAGCAAAAAATATGGAAGTTCCTGCTGTTGTGACTGAAAAGCTAAAGGCGTTTAAAGAGCAGTCACAAGTTGTTTTGGACCGGACGGAAGAGTTGGTTAAAAAGCATCCAATTTACTCAGTACTTGGTGCTGCTGCGATTGGTGGTATCGTTGCTAGTCTTATTAGCAGCGCCGTTTCATCACGCCGTAATAATAATTAATTAAATATTATCCCAGAAAAGGAAAAAAAATGCTTCGACTTGTCACTCTGCTAGCTAGTTATTTTATTGGAAAGTCCCTGAACCAGGCCCATGGTCAGTCAGGTGCTGCCCCGTTAATGTTTCGATTGCCATTTCTTATGATTAGAAAAGTTTTAAAACTTTTTATGATCGGATTTGGAAGTCTGCTAGTTGGGGTGATGGGTTTAGGCTTTCTTTTGAAGGATATTTTTTTTCAACTGCAAGTGAACAGCCAAATTCTTTTAAGCCCGGTCACTGGAATCTCAATTCTTTTGGCCGCGGCCGGTTTTGGCGTTTGTATTTGGACCTTCCGTAAAAAGAACTGGGTCGATGCAGGAGATCTGACAGTTCCGGCAGAACCTATTGTTGTTCAAGAAGCTCCCCATCAGCCAGACTTGATGACAGCTTTCATAACAATTGTTTCAGATTTGCTGAATGAAAAAGCAAATCGCCGGACTTCAGCTCTGTAAAGGATACAAGATGATTCAATTAATTAAGAAATTTTTTATTTTTGGAATTTTATCGATGACGGTGTCATGCGCCCTTCATCCTAAGGTTGTTAGAGAAGAAGCCAAGGCAACTCCCGCGGTTGTAAAAAAAGTGCCCCATGTCGTTGTGATTCCAGATGTCACAGAGACCAAAACTCAGCAGCTGGCTAAAGATGAAGGTGATGCGGTTGTTTCAAGTATAAAGTTTGAAAAAAATCGCCATGTCCTTGATAGCACGGCACGTAGTGAAGTAGAAAAAATGATCAGTACGGCGAAAGAGAGTGGGCCCATTGAAAAAGTGACAGTCGCAGTTTGGGCCGACCGAGAGTACCCAGGTCCTGCAAAAAAACTGAATGGTAAACAGATCACATTGGCTCGAGAACGAGGAATTGAAATTCAGAAGTACTTGAAAGAAAGTATGAGCTTAAAAAATGTCGAAATTCTTAATATGGCAAAGACGCCAAGTTACATGTCTAAATTTTTTAAAAGCTCAGATGCTCGCTTAAAAGAACGTCTGGTCAGCGCTGGAGTTGCTCCCACCACGGCGGATGAGCCAGTTTTAAAGGGCAGAGCATCGACAGCATTAATTTTAGTGAAGACAAAATAACCCCAACAAAAGGAGTTTTTATGATTAACGAAAATATTGTGAAGGGTCAGTGGAAAGAAATTAAAGGCGAAATCCAAAAAAAATGGGGTCAATTGACAAATGACGATTTGGATCGAGTCCAAGGTGATGTCAAAGCCCTGGAAGGCCTTATGCAAAAAAAATTGGGCTTTCAGCAGGAGCATGCGCGCACAGAATTAAGCTCTTTTTTAGAACGTTGGACCTCTAAAAGTGACCGATCAAATCCCTCAAACGATGATCTTGGAAACGACTTTGAATCCAACAATTCAAAGAAAGAAACCAATTTCTAAGAAAAATAGAAAACGCTTCGGACGAAAGGGTGGGTGGTAGCCCACTCTTTCGGAGCCTTAGTTCTGCTGGACGACAAGTTGCTGACCCTTCAATGCCCTGATATCCTCTTGTTTCGAGGGCATAAATTGGAAAAAATATTTCATTTAATTTATATTAGTGATGCTTA
>JAYWDA010000357.1:0-4151 GCA_043780105.1 Pseudobdellovibrionaceae bacterium
AGTCCTTTACTAAAAGTCGCCGGATTAAAATTTTTCTACGATGGATCTTTAGGTTCGGAGACAGCGCTTTTATCAGTTCCCTACTATGGCAATTTGGAGGGAAATAAAGGCTTAGTGAATTGGGAGATTTCAGATTTAGAAATCTTAATGAAAAAAACCTGGCAATCCGGATTTGAAGTTTCAGTGCACACAATAGGTGACGAAGCGGCCCACCAGATTGTTCAAGCCGCACGAAGAATATCTGCCGGCGGTGTCGCCGGCGTCTTAAATTTAGAACATGTTGAAGTTCTACGCCCTGAAACAATTCAAGGGATGAAAAGTCTGCACGTTGTTTGTCACATGCAGCCCTGTCATTGGTTGTCTGATAAAATTTGGCTGAAAGAAAAACTGGGTTCTCTTTTTATCCACGCTTTTCCTTGGGAGAACCTGCGTGCAGCGAAAGTCCCTGTTTGCTTTGGCAGTGATTCGCCTATTGAGGCCCCAATTCTAGAGAATAACTTGAAAGCACTGCAGGAGAGCGCATCGCAAGGTATTAAAAAATTCACCGTAGACCCTTTGCAGTTTCACGTTTCAACTAAATGGCCCCTTCAAAAAACTTATTGCCGATGGAGCCACGGAAAAGTTGAAGAAGTTTATTTCCAAGGACAAAAAATTATTTAAATGGGTTACTGAATTCAATCTGTTTGTCCCGCATATAATATCCTGCCCCGGCCGTTGCAACGACAGCCGATATCAACCAGATTTTATTTCGTTCGACCCAGCTTTCTGATTTAACAACGACAGGTGCTGACGTATTCTCTGCAAGCCTTCGAACGCAAGTTCGATCAAAAGCGACATACATATTTTCTGCTAGCGACTTTTCCACACCTTGGAATGGCGCCGACGCTAAACAACCGCCCGTAACATAAGGGTTGCTCAGCGAAACTTGCGATTGAAGTTCCTCCATTGTTGCCCATGCCGATTTCGATTGAAAGCGAGACGAGACAATCTTCCATTGATACTTTCGCTGCGGTAATAGAAAAATATCTTCACCGGCTTTAAAAATAAGTCCATCAACAAAAATCAGGAAACTTCGATCGTTCTCAAGACCTAATTTACCAAGATCCAGTTTTTTGGAACCACAGGCAGCTGTCGGTTGCCAATAACAATCAAATGATCTGCCTGATTTAGCCCAGAGCTCTTGAAGAAGCTGCCTTTCCTTTGGACTTATCAAGGCTTCAGCTCTTAGCTTTTCAAAATTTCTTTGGAAACTTTGACAGTTTCTTTTAATGAGGCATTGATCAGCCATCCTAAAAATTTCAGGCCGAGCTTCTTGTTCCTGATAGGTGATCAGTGCGGCTTGGCCGGGTGTCAGAAGATCTTTTCGCTCGGTTAAAATTTCTTGGTATGTTGTTTCAGGCAACCCGGGCGCAGCGACAAGTACAGAACTCTGTGCAGAAGCTTGAAAAGTCATAATTAAAACAAGGAATCCATAAATATTTTTCATAAAACCTACCTTTGATAAACAATTGAAAAATTACTTTTTACTTCACGGTGAACAGAACTGCCGTCCTGCTTTGGATTTTGAACAACAGCTCGAAATGGACCTAAATAATTTTGAATCACGGATCCTTCGCTTTCCGGAATCAGGGCCGCATACACTTGCGGATTAAACGGAGCTTGAATCACTTTCACTCGTGAGGCGACCAACCGACGTTGCTTTGTTTCAGCTCCGCCTGTGTAAAGATCAACCACTCCTGAATTACCAATTAAGGATCCAATCTGTTCAATATTTTCTAGTTCTAATGGAACTAAGATGTAACCTTTTGGAATCATCGTATCGACGGAGTCAACCCGAGGGGCTTCAGAAGTTTGAGGCGTGGGGCTGCGTGAAGACACCACCAACGCTAAAATTCCAAAGCCGAAGAAAGCAATCAGAAGCCATTTATTTTTTTCGATAAAACTTTTGATGTTCATTTTTTCCCTCTTTTGTCAGATCCATTTTTTCAAACTTATTTTTTGTGACTGCTAAATGTGAACCTATTAAAATTAAAACCATCGCTAAAACTAAAATCACGAGCGCAGCTTCCACGGCGATTTGACCTCGCGGTAAACGGTGGGCCATGCAGACTCCTTTGTATTAATAGTGGTGGAACAACTCTGTGGAAATTGACTTCTTGCGGATAAAAAATGAGCCATGGCTTTTTGGCTGATTGTTTTTAAGCTCCAGGTGAACTCAAGAGCTTGATCTTCGATAAAATTGCGACTTAATGAGTAAGTCGGAGCTAAGGACTGATCATCTGCAATCACAGAAAGATGCGTCGGTTTAAATTTTAGATCGCTCACTTCATTGACCATAAATGATTGAAAATCTTTTTTTCGGCGCTGGCCGATTTGAACCAATTTTAATTTTAATAAGTTTTGATCCCAGGCAATTTGTGCGTTGGCCATTTTGATTAGAGCCTTTTGCTGAAGGTCTAAAATTTGTCTCTGGGCGTAAATCATATCTCGATGAGCTTCGGCCACAGCAAGAGCTGGTGGAATCGCAGCGACTGCTATGCAGCGAAGCTGTGCTAGATGATATTGAGTTCGTAAGTGCGCGGCGCGAGGGTTTAACTTTAGCAGATTATGTAATGCCGACTTAACACTTTGCTGAATTTTAAGCTGCTCTCGCAGGCAAGTTTGGGTCATTTCAATATGGGAGTCAGAAAAACTAAGAAATAGATAAAGGCAAAATCCCACGGCCAGCAGCAAAGGCAAAAAACTAAGAAAATGAATGGCAACGAAGCCTTTTTGACCGCTTGTCATATATTCCTTTCAAGCGGTTGAAGCAAAGTTCTTTCAAGCCGCATGGCGGGTGTGCCGGTCGCCTGGATCTGGAATGAGACAACGACTTGCCTGGAATTTTTTTCTATTTTTAATTTGGAAGATTCTTTAAAAACTAAAAAAGATTTTGTCTTTTTGTTAAACTCAGCTTCGCAAAATGATTGCGACTTTAAGGACGACAAGCAAAAGAGCAATTCATTCACAGAATGCCTGGCTGTGAAATAAACTAAACCTCGATAACCCATAAGAAGCATGACCGAGAATGAAATCAAGGTCACGCCAGAGGTAAAGATAGTTTCAATAAGGGCTTGGCCCTTTTGTTCGCGCAGATTCATTAGTTAGATCCTTGATCAGGGCTTGAGTCTTTTTTGCTGGAAGCAGCACCAGCGTTTTGTAAGAAGTTACTCAGATCTTTTTTCTTATATAATTTTTCATCGGCCTTTTCGGCTTTAACTTGGTAGGACTCACCGCCAAGGGCGCGCGAGATATTGGCATACTGAACAGAAACATTTTGACCGACGACGCGGACGATTCCAATCGTTGCGACGGCGACCAAGGCAACGATGATCAAGTATTCGATCAAGCCTTGGCCTTTTGAATTAGAAATTAAAAACTGAACTTTCATAGATTCCCCTTTTGGTTATTGGGGGAGCTAATGCAAGGACGAAACCAGAGTTCGGACAGCTTTAAAAATAATTGAGGCCCGGATTTTGTCCGAGCCTCGCTAAAAAAATCTTAAATTTAGGAACTTGGAAAACTATTTTTTGCCTTTGGCCTTTGGTTTTGCCTTTGCCGCAGGCTTCACTTTGGCTTTTGCGGGAGCCGCTTTGGCCTTAGCTTTGACAGCAGGTTTTGCTTTGGCGGCCGCTTTCGGAGCTGGTTTCGCGGCCACAGCCTTTTTAATTTCTACCTTTTTAGGGGCTGCAGGTTTTGCTGGAGCTGCCATTTTCGCTGCAGGAGCGACTTTCGGCGGAGCTGCAACTTTTACTGGCGGAGCTGGTTTTGCGGCTTTGATCAATGCTTTAGCGGCTGATTTTTCAGCGGCTTTTTGCTCTTTCTGAGCTGTGCGGGCCTCTTGCTTAGCCAATAATTTTTTGGTTTTACGCAAGGTTAAGATGCGATCTAAAATTTGAAATGTTTCTTTTTGGAGGTCGTTTTCGAACACAAAACGGTAAAAGCCTTCGATTTCTGGGCTTTGGCGGAATTTTTTAAGAGAGGTTGGGATGTTATCGGTCTGAACGAAATCGATGGAGCTTCCATCTTTAGATAGTTTTACTTTTTCCGTGGACATAGCAAAATCCTCCCTTTTTTCGAACACTTGTACCATAGATTTCGGGATTGTAAAG
>JAYWDA010000358.1:0-2696 GCA_043780105.1 Pseudobdellovibrionaceae bacterium
CTTTGGAAAAAATTGTTAGCAAGAATCTGAGCAAAGAAAATCTGCAAAGTTTAGTTGCAATGAAGGATCTTTCAGAGATGTTGATTATCGACTATTTAATGAATCAAAAAGATCGTTTTGGCAATATCGCTTCCATAGACTTTGCCTACTACAAAGATGACCAAGGACTTTTGCGAAGAACAGCTGTTTCTAATGTCAGTCCTGATTTTCTGAAACCCGGTGTGTTTCTCGTGAAGGAAATGGCTTTGAAAGATAATGATTGTGGTGGATCGGATCGGACGAATGTCGCCAAAATCAGTGGGCTGACAACGAGCTTAAGACATTTGCATCCGATGACTTATCACCGACTGCTTTGGCTGAACTCCATTGCTCAATTGCTAGCGACAAAGGATTTCTTTACAAAAGAAATGCGCTTTACAGAACAAGATCAAAATGTTTTTCACGCTAATTTATCTGAGCTAGCATTAAAGCTAAGAAATCTATGTCTTCAAGGAAAGCTACATTTAGACTTAGACTTTAATCAGCATTTTTCAGGCAAAGAAAATCCAATGAGTAAAAAGTGCGATCTAAATTAATCAGCTAAGCTACTTGCGCCTCATTACTTGCGTGGACAAATAGCTGCTTTTTCCGAACTTGATATCTGAAGGCTTGTTATTTTTTTAAAGCTCATGACTTGGCGAAGGACAGCATCATAACCTTTTGAATTTCCATCGGTGTTCTTTTTCCAATAGTCGCCAGCCTCGCTGGGGGACCAATCGCAAAATTGTTGTAAGGCCATCGCTGCAATTAAACCTGAAGCATGCCAGCCATTCCAGCAGTGACCATAAATAGGGCCGTTGATTTGCCCTTTAATTCTTTGAAAAATCTGATTTAAGATGGTCTCATGATTGGCTTTATTGAAGGCCGTCAGCTGTTGGTAGTCTAAACGGTTATTTCCCTTGGCATCGCCACATATTGTTTTTCTCTGTGCACTCGAAAAATTATTGGGATAAAAATAAATACTTTTCCCGAAACCCTCTTCGCAAAGATTTTTTAAGGCGTTATCTTGGAGGGGATTCATATTGCTTCGTTTTAAAAATTTATTGTAAGTGTTATTAGCGCCGCCACGATAATAAACTCCGTGCAGAACAACCCGGAAATTTCGAGTCCCATAAACATCTTCGTTACCATCGCCGTGATCGTTGGTGATTTTTGTATAAGGATCGTCGACGTTATAGTGTGATTTCCACTGCGCTGCTGTCGAAGAAAGATCCGCCCACTCAAGTTTTGAATTTTCGGGAGGCATAGCAGTAGCGGGGGAAGTGCCAGGTGTGGCAACAGCAGAACAGCTTAACAAAAAGGGTAACATAAGAGTTATTGCTCTGAAAGAAATCATGAAGACCATCCTTGGTTCTATCCATGGTTTCATGATTAGGAGCGGGTTTCATGTCAGGAGCTTGTTAAGAAATGAAAATTAGACTTTTGTCCTAATTACAAAGCATAGCTAGTTAGTTACAAAGCATAGCTTCGGGTTTGATTGGCTGAGCCAACATTTCTTTTAAGCGACTGGTGTAAATTCGATTTGAAGGTGTCGATTCAGGTAGTTCCGGTTGAGTGTTAGGGTCTATAAATAAATTGCTTTTCGAATAGCCTGTGGCGTTTGAAAGTAAATCCAAATAAGTATCTTTGATAAGTCCCTGGGAAATGCTGTCTGTTTTCTCAAGTTCAGTGGCCCAAAAGAACTCCTTCGTAACTGTCACACGGCCTTTGCTATTTTCATCGCAGAGATAATCGCCATTCACAAATTTTGAGGTTACAATTAAGTGGTTCGGTGAGGCCCATTGATACGTCAGCTCCTCATTCCAGACGTTACTGATCGTGATTGAATCATTTTCAGATTTAATAATTTTAAATTCTTGAGGTCCACTCTCATTTGTTTGAATGACCTTTTCACAGTCGACCTGTGAAACAGAATTAAGCTCTTTAAATTCTGAGATGGGAGCTTCGTCGAAAAGAAAGTTCCCTAAGCCTAATCGAAGTTGAAAGTTTTGAGAGATATGATTTTCCTTAAACGGAATAATTTCGAAATTTGTAGAAACTCGTCGAGCTGTCGGGTTTCCAATTCCTGAATTTAAAAGATTCAGATATTTTTCAAGGTTTAAGCAGTTTGCAATTTTAATTTCATTCAACCCAATGTCTGGCGAGTGGATGGGAGCAGGACTGTTTTTCGGCGATTCTGAGCTGCTGCCGCAACCGATCAAGCCAACAAGACTAAAAGCAGCACTTAAAATTTTTAAAAAACTATTTCGTGCAAACATAAGACGCTCCTAAAAAAAAGAGAGTGAGGTTTAAAGTTCACTCTCTAGTTTCAAAAAATTATTTTTATTCAAAGATTAATGTTGGCCTTTGTCTTGATCTTGACCCTTGTCGTCGCCTTTATCAGGAGCAGGGGCTGCTTGGCCTTTATCTTGTCCTTTATCAGGAGCAGGAGCTACTTGTCCCTTATCTTGGCCTTTATCAGGAGCAGGAGCTACTTGTCCCTTATCTTGTCCTTTATCAGGAGCATGACTACCTCGCCGATCTCGCAGTCGTCTCGCCCGACCTCGTTCCGGGTCGCGGGCTGCTCGTCGATGGGCTGCCCCGACTGCGTTCCATCACTGTCTGGGACGCGGATCGCGCGCCGCGCGCCGACGACGAGTCCCGTCGCGGGCTCGTCG
>JAYWDA010000359.1:0-1560 GCA_043780105.1 Pseudobdellovibrionaceae bacterium
CCTATATTCGGCCACTTTTTTGTAAAGGCAGTGGGCCATTTCGTTGGGTGGCCTTGTCAGGTGACCCCGAAGATATTCGAGTCACTGACGAGGCGATATTAAAATTATTTCCGAACAAAAAAGATTTACACCGTTGGATAAAAATGGCCCAGGAAAGAATTGCTTTTCAAGGACTACCCGCAAGAATTTGTTGGCTTGAATACGGCGAACGTGCTCAAGCTGGACTTTTGTTTAATCAATTAGTTAAAGACGGAAAAGTCAAAGCTCCGATTGTGATCGGGCGCGATCATTTGGATTGCGGCAGTGTTGCCAGCCCCAACCGTGAAACCGAAGCGATGAAGGATGGCAGTGATGCCGTCAGTGACTGGCCGATGTTATCAGCGATGGCGTTGGTAGCAAGTGGTTCAACATGGGTTGCGTTACATCATGGTGGCGGGGTGGGTATGGGCTATTCTCAACACAGTGGTCAGGTGATTGTTGCTGATGGCACTGACGCCGCAGCCAAGCGTATTCAGCGCGTACTGACAACAGACCCAGCCATGGGCGTATTCAGACATTTAGATGCGGGGTACGAACTGGCGAAAGAAACTGCTATTGAGCGCGACGTGAAAAGCTGTTGGATTTAGTTAGTTTATTTTTTAGTCAAAAAAATAAAGTGCCAACCGCAAATTCGCATCCTTAATGTCCATCGCTCCGATTCATACAGGCCCTATTTACCAGTCACTAGTCCATGGAAACTTGTACATGTTGGAACCAAGAAAGTATTTAAACCGTTACAGAGCTTTAAAGTTTGACCAAATAATAAAAATAAGAATAATAATCCTTAAAATCATTATAGAGATCACTAAAACTTGTCGAATAGATACATACCTAGTATTCCTTCCGGATTTCGTCCTTTCTCGGAGGCGAAGTCCATCTATAGCGAATCTTGCGGTTAGCATTATTCGCTATAGCTTTTTTTGTGCCAGATCAGTCAATAAATCCAGACTGAAGTCTGCTGTTTTCTTTGCATTAAATCACCGAAAAGATTGTATGAATTTGAAGTTCATTATTCCAATCCTATTTTCATCAGTATTATTTTTTTCATGCACATCAATACAGAAAAATAATGATGTTTGTAACGATCAACGTACGCCGGCCAACCAAGCCCAGTGCGCCAACCTATTTTCAGACGCAAACTCAAATTTAAAAGTAAGTACCATAAATCTGAACAAAATTCCAAAAACCAGAATTTCTGAAATGACCGACGCTGAAATCCTAAATTACATAGACGCTTTAGTGATTGAAAGGATAAAAATCGACACTGGTTTTTATGCAGCTTCAGATAATCAAAAAAAACAGGCCAATGAAGATTTCGTAAAAGATATCAATGAAATTATCAACAAAGATCAAAAATACTTAACAGTTTACCGAACCAAATTAAACGAAAAATCCAAAGACTATCGCGCAACTTCAAAAAACAAAGACAAAAACAAACGCGAACGTGACGAGGAAAAACGCAGAATCATCGAAGATTCATTAGACCCAATCAATCAAGCCAAGCAAAAAGTGATTTTTCAC
>JAYWDA010000360.1:0-4563 GCA_043780105.1 Pseudobdellovibrionaceae bacterium
TGGCAAATGATGACGGTGCCTTTGGCTTTTGAGTTTTGCCAAACTTGAAAGAATAATTGCAAATTGTCGTGGCCAGCCAGCTGACCTTCTCGGCGTGTATACATGGACTTATTTTGAACAACATTTTCAGTAGCGGCAAGAACATTGTCCTGGTTGCCAGAACGAAATAATTAGCGGGGCCCTCGAAACAAAATGGTGTCTTTAGGCGTATCTGTTGGTTTTTCTACTGACTCAGGGACAAAAGGGTAGTCGAGGCTGTAGTGAATGCCTCGAGACTCTTTTCGTCGCAAAGCACATTCGATCGAAAGGTCAGCAAGAATCGCAATATTTCGAAGTTCGATGATATCGCTGTGAATTTGAAAGTTAGAATAATACTCACGCACTTCTGTTAAAATATTTCGCAAGCGATTTTGCGCTCTTAAAAGTCTTTTATCAGAGCGGACGATGCCAACGTAATTCCACATCAGTCTGCGAATTTCGTCCCACATATGGTGGATTACGATCATTTCATCAGCATTAGATTCAACTGGATAAATCCATTCAGGCGGATTTTTAGGGTAGAGTTGAAAATCATCCCAATTCTTAACGATATCATCGCAACTATTGTGGGCCGTCGATAGACATTCAAGAAGTGAATTAGAAGCTAAGCGATTCGCGCCATGCAAACCGTTACAACCTGTTTCTCCAATGGCCCATAAACCTTTAATATCAGTTCTGGCATTCATATCAGTGAGGACACCACCACATAAATAGTGGGCGGCCGGTACGACAGGGATCGGTTCTTTGCAAATATCAATTCCGAACTCTAAGCATTTCGCATAAATGGCAGGAAATCTTTGCTGAATAAATTCTGCTTTTAATTTTGTCATATCAAGATACACGCAAGCAGCACCGGTGCGTTTCATTTCCGCATCAATGGACCTGGCGACAATGTCCCGCGGAGCAAGAGCACCTAGTGGATGATACTTGCGCATAAATGCGATGCCGTCTTTATCAACTAATTCGCCGCCTTCGCCGCGCAGAGCTTCGGAAATTAGAAAGGCTCGAGCTTCGGGATGAAATAAACACGTGGGATGAAATTGCATAAATTCAAGGTTAGCCACTCGCGCGCCAGCTCTGTAAGCCATGGCGATTCCATCACCTGTTGAGCCACTCCAATTGGTCGTATAGAGGTATACTTTTCCTCCACCACCGCAGGCTAAAACAGTAGCTCGCGAAGAGGTCGCCAAGACTTCGCCTTTTGCTTTATTTAAAATATAAGCACCGACACAATGAGTAGGATTTAAATCATAGGGATCAATTTGTTTACTGACGATAAGATCCACCGATAAATGATTTTCAAGAAGAGTGACGTTGGTTTTTTTTTGCACCAGCCGCAAAAGATGCTTGTGAATTTCATGACCGGTTTGATCTTCGTGATGAAGAATGCGGCGGAAACTGTGTCCGCCTTCACGCGTTAAGTCGATTTGTCCCAGCAGGCCGGTTCGCTCCCCTCGGACATCAAATTCAACTCCCCAATTGATTAAATCCCTAATTCGGTCAGGTGCTTGACGCACTATGTTGTTAACAATTTCGGGCTTACAAAGTCCAGCCCCGGCGGTCAGTGTATCTTGAATATGACTTTCAAAACTGTCTTCTTCCGAGAGGACCGCAGCAATTCCCCCTTGGGCCATCGCCGTGTTCGTGTCTTGGGGCGCACCTTTCGAGACAATGGTGATCTGTAAACTCTCGGGCAGCTTCAGCGCCAAAGATAATCCCGCAAGGCCTGAACCAATAATTAAAATATCAGTCTTCAAATTCGACATATTGAAAAATCTTTTATGCTTGTTTCATCCCTTTGGCAAAGGAGTCTTGCTTGATTCTTAACGCAATCTATTTAGAATCATAGGTACACGCATTGTTTCCATGGAATCGGGAGCGAAATGAAGATAAAAATTCTTAGCCTGGTTGGTGTCATGTCGGTGATTTTCATCGCCGCCGTCATCTGGCGTATGAATCATTTTATTCGTGAGGATCGAACCAGCTGGGCGCAAGCTCAAATGCGAACTCAAATTAATTCTCTTCAGCAAACCACGCAAACTTTGATTCATGATCTTCAACATAAAACGCCTTTGCTGCAAGATTCCACTCGAGATAAGAATTTTTGGTATGCGCTGGATCCTTTTAAAGCCATGGCCTGGGTTCGAGATCTTAATAATCCAACGTTAGAAAATTCCGCCATCAAAGATGGGACAGGGTTAGACGACACCAATCTAGCAGCGGCGGTTAAAGACCTGCAGGGACGAAAGGTGCTGAAAGGCAGTTTTCTTTTGGTCCCCTGGAAGGATTCGCAACGGCGAAATTGGTTGATGGTCGTTTGGCCTTGGGCTGAAAATCGTCAGCTTGTTTTATGGACAGGCGCTGAATATTTTCAAGCTCTTTTGGAAACGCATAAGGGAACGCTGGAGCAACTCTCTTTTGTTAACGAGAGCGGGCAAGTGTTAGCCCATTCGCAAGCAGAATATTTTGGCACGAGATTGAATGATCAATATCTTTATAAAGAATTTAAATCGTCGGGCGCCAGTCAGGGTGGTGGGGCTTTTAAAGATAGCAGTGGAGAAGATTTTCAAGGTTATTATGAAGTCATTCCCAATACAAATTTAGTACTAATGGCTTCGACCTCTTATCATGACCTTTTGGCTGATAAAAATAAGGTGTGGGCTTCTTTTTTATTTATGGGTTTAGGGTTAATGCTTTTAGTCTTGGGTGGAGTCAGCCTACTAAAAATTTCTGATGCGCCAGTGGCTTTGGCTCAAATGATAAGACCCTTGCCCCCCTCAAAAGAAGTTTCGGGGCCAACGAAAAAAAGTGGTAGCGAAATCATACCGGCGGTCACGCAAGAAAACCGCCACGAAGTTTTTAAAAAGATTGCAGCGTCTTTGGGTCATGAGATGCGACCCCCATTGGCTCGGATTTTAGGATTAGGCCAAATGATTTTAGAAAACGAGAAAGATCAAACTTTAGCAAGTTATGCTGGATCTATTTTGCGCGAAACACGATCTGCTCGCAATATTTTAGAAAAACTATTTAGCTTTGCTCAAGAAAAGGAGGTCGTTATGCGACCTTTGCATCTTGAAACACTGGTCAAAAATTTATTGCAGCGCTGGCAACCAGAATTTCAAAGACGAAATATTCAAGTCATTCAAAAAATTTCAGATACCCCAGAAATTTCTGCTGATCTGACGATGCTAGAAAAGGCGCTCGAGGCAGTTCTGCAAAATTCTATAGATTCAATGGAGCGAATTTTAAAACGGGAACTTCGTGTGACAGTCCATGCAGTTTCCTCGGGTGCTGAAGTTATTGTTCAGGATATTGGTGAAGGTATTAACTCAGAAAATCTTCCAAGAATTTTTGATCCGTTTTTTACAACGCGATCTTTTTCTCAGCATTTTGGGCTGGGGCTATCAGCCGCTTATGGACTGATAAGGCAGCATGGAGGGGATCTTCGGGTGGAATCTCAGGCAGATCGGGGCACGACAGTGACCATCACGTTGCCAGATCAAGAACATGTAAAAAATTTAAGCGTGGCGCCGTCTTCGGCCACAGCTGTTTCGCTCGTGAGCGAGTCCGAACGATTTTCACCAGTGGATGTTGAAATTGAGCAACTGCTGGACTTTCAAGAATCAGACACGTCTGAAGAATTTGTTGCTGAAGAAGGCCTTTCGCCAAAACTGCAAGAGGAGGCTCAGCCAGCGCCTTTAATGACGTTAGCTCCTAAACCGTCCTTACCTTTGGATGAATATAAAGTTGAGATTCGTCGCCCTCGGAGACCTGTGCTTGAAAATTCGTGATCATGCGACCCAATTCTGTGTTCTTATTTTAGCGGCTGATGCTGATTGGGGCGCAGAAGCCAAAAAATCACTGACGCACTCGGGGTATGAAACTTGTTTGATAACTGATCCCAGCGATTTAGTAGAGCGACTGGAAAGTAAAAATCCACATGTTGTTGTTTATTGTTTTCCAGAGTTGACGAGTTCGCTCAGCGCTTGGGCCGAAGGCGTGCTTAAGTTTAATCCAGAAATTCGCTTTGTCACTTTGGGGTTGAATTCTCAATTTGCTGGTTTGAATGAATTTGCAGAGTACGGCTTTGAGGAATTTGTTACTTTTGAGAAAGAAAATTTAGGACCTCGAATCGCAGCCAGCGTCGATCGAATTTGTGAAAAACTTTATTTAATTTATCAGAATGAGCAATTGCTGAGTGATCTTAAAAATAAATCGAGCTCGCAAGCGGCGCATAACGATGTGACATCAATAGCGGGCGCTCTGCCTTTAGCGGGTCCCACTTTGACCGCACGGGTTGTCGCCTACCAAAGTGCTTCGGGTCGAGAGGCATTGATTCAAAAGTTTTTTGATCATGGCGGCGTTCAGCCGATCTTTCATTTTCGATTTTTGCCCTCAGTCCTTTCGTTTGTTGTGACTCAAGCTCTAGGGGTGACGCCTCAGGAAACGCAAGGGGTTGGATGTCAGATTGAGGGATTGGCTGTCCGCGATCTTTCAACGCAGTTAAGTTTGGGTGTTGTTCCA
>JAYWDA010000361.1:0-3658 GCA_043780105.1 Pseudobdellovibrionaceae bacterium
TCATTCGTTCCCTCGTCTGAACAGGCAGTCAGTGCCACCACAAGATCCATTTTCGCCTCAAACAAAACGGAATCTTTTGATTTCGACAAAGGGGCCTCTACTTTAATTTTTCCATCGGCAGCTACTGTAACGTTCATAAAAATATTAAATGTTGTGCCAATTCGTTCTGGCGGAATATCGAACTTAGCAAAGGCCTGCACCAAATTTTCTAAGCAGCTAGGATGATAGTTGTGATTTCCTGCCACGATATGAAACATCTCTAAACTACAGGGAGTCAGCAAAAAATCATGGCGACCACAGGTATCGCGCAAAATTTGTAGCATGGGTTTACTTTGTTGTGAGTAAAGAATATGTCCCTCGGTCAGGTACAGGGTATCGTTATAATCAATCGTTCGACCAGCCGACAAAGCATCACGGGGATCAGATGCATCAAAGCAAAACAGGTCAGCCACCTGCTGACCGAGGGGATCAATCACTTGCAAAAAATGACCTTTTTCTAATTTAAAAGAAACACCGGATTGCGGCGGAATTAACGCTTCAATCACAAATTTCCTGATTTTGCCTGAGGTCTTAAGCCGTGTTGGAAGGGACACTTCCAATTTTCAGGATTACTTTTCCCCGAAAACTGAATCGATTCCCAAGACTCACTGTACTTTTCCACCATGGGATTTACAGAGCCTTGAAATAAAGAATCTAGTTTGCGATTTGCTTTCACCATGGGCGCAAATGTGCCTTTTTTAATGAGCGAATTAAACTGCTCATAAGCATTAAATAGCAGCACGGGAAAAGGAAAGCGCCTAGAAAGTCTTGAGCTGTTAGGATGCAAGCCCACCACATAAAACGCGTGCCCACCCAGACTAAAACAAAAATTTTTATCCTCAGGATTTGAACTGAAAGAAGGATCCCAAGAGTCTGGTAGCTCTTGATGGGAGGTCAGATAAGAAAGTTCGCGCCACAGAGCCTTTTCAAACTCTTCTTCCGAGAGGGATTTTGTTTCTTCAAAAACAGCCCAAAAACTTTGAAAGGGAGTTTTCTGTAAATCCAGATTTTCAACAAAATGGATCAGATCGGAAGCCAGTTCATAGTTACGGTTCCCCAAGCCTAAAGAATCATAAAAACCCACTTCGTACTGGTTTTTTGTATAAGATTGCACGGCGGCCACACAGGGGTATTTGTCTTGTTGAAGAGTGTGACTGATTTCGTGGTAAACCTTATCAAGCAGAGCCGGCTGCAGAAAATCCTTTATCGACGAGCTCCGCGGCTGTAGCTCACCATTAACAGGATAAAATAAATACGGAGACGCTCGTCTTTTTTCCATAAGGCCTGTATAGGATGTTGCAAGTGATGCCTCAAGGCCGAATCAAAGCATGACAAGATCTTAATAAAGAGCACAAATGTATTACTAAATCGTCAATTAAATATGGCGAAGGATAAACTCCTGCATTTTTAGATTCACGTAATCAGGCAAATCTAATTGTGTGCAGTGGGACCCGTAAGGAACTGAAACAAATTCGCTGCCCTTGATTCTTTCATGGAATTCCTTTTGAAAAGATTTTGGTGTGACCTTATCGTCGGCGCCAGAAATTATCAAAGTGGGCTTTTTAATTGTGTCTAGAATATCTTCGCCATTAAAGTTCATCAGCGCTTCAAACAATGGAAGAAACAACCCCAAATCCATCTGTGAAACGCCACGGGCATAAACTTCAACATCTTTAAAATGAGTTAATTTTAAATTAAAGCCACCAGCTAAAGCTGCTAGTCGCATAGCTAAGGGATTATAAACCGCCATTTTCCACAAGTTATTCCACAGGTCGGGATTTAAATCGTACTGCGATTTCATATAATGAAAGAAAGGCTCAATGACATCTAATCCAAACATTCCTTTGATCGGATTTTTTGCAAAGCCATTGATCAATGTCATAGATTTAACGACATCAGGATTTTGCTTATAGGCCTCTAAGATAATGGGAACTCCAAAACTATGACCAACCAAGTGAGCCGACTTTAAGCCCAAGTCTTGAATCAATCCAATCAGGTCTGTGGCTAAGCTTTCCATATTTAAATTTTCTAAATTTGAAACAGGATTGCTTTTATGGTGCCCGCGTAAATCGTAGGAAATAACTTTGAAATGTTTTGCAAAATGCGTCAGTTGAAAATGCCAATGATTCATTAAGCAAGCGATACCATAAACAAATATAATAGGTTCGCCTTCGCCGCGCACTTCATAGTAGATCGGCGTGCCATCAAAACTTTTATAAAAACCTGTTACTTTGGGAACGGTCGTCATTTCTAAATTCACAAATACCTAACTTTAATTTTTGTTTGACCAACACTGATGATGTCACCCTCTTCTAAAAAGGTCACTTCGACCTTTGCGTTATTGATCAAAACCTGACCATAACTTAAATCAACAAATTCAACGCTGCCTGGCCCTGGTCGAAGTTCAAAAGCCTCATTGGGAATAGTGGGATCCTGCATATCAATATCTAGATGGTCAAAACCAGCATGCCGAGGACCATAACCCAGCGTGATTTTTTGATCGGCCTGAACGCCTTCAATAAAATCCAAAACCAAAGCTGGGGAAAAAGCTCCAAGATGTTTTTCATCTGAAGAACTATTCACCTTACGTTCGTTTTGCTGCCAAGCCTGAATGATTTTTTCACGCCAAGTTAAAGGTGCGCGGCGGACTGGAACTTCTAGCGGCTGATCGGGGGTGGTCAAGTTGGGGCTTATCGAGGCACCTTCTATCACACGAAATTCAGTCTGCCCGACAGTGAAAATTACGCCAGGCATCAAGGCGACCTTTTTAACTTTTCGGCCTTTTAACAGCAGTCCATTGGAGGAATTTTGATCCACCAGAATGAATTGATTTTTATTATCAATTGAAACTTTCGCGTGTGTTCCTGAGACCTTAGCGTCGTCTTCAAGGATCAAATCACCCTCTTTTCGGCCAATGGTGAAGCCGTTAGTAAGGGATATTTGTGTGCCTGTTTTTGGACCATTTAAGGGAACGATAAAAAGCGCCATGTAATAACTTTAAATAACTTTCCTCAGACTTTCAATCAGGTTGCCTTGTACTTGGGCTAAAGGCATGTTAAACCCTCGTTTTCTAAAAAGAAATCCTTGTTCCTGCGATGGGCGTAGGGGCTTTAACCGAGAGGAAGATTTATGGATCTGAAAATGGCCGATGTTAAGCGACCCTATGAAGCGGTCGTGCTTGTTCACCCAGACGCAACAATGGATGAGCAAAAAGAATTATTCCGAAAAAACAAAGTAACCATCGAAGGTTTCAAAGGCGCGATTCACTCGCTTGAGACTTGGGGAAAGCGCACACTTGCTAACCCAATCGGTAAATTACGAAAAGCAGTTTATTTCCACACGACCTTCGAAGCAAGTCCTTCAGCTATTGCTGAGCTTGAGCGAACAATGGGAATCAACGACAAAGTTCTTCGCTTTATGCACACACGATTAGATGAGCGTGTTGCTTTGACGAAGCACATGGAAGCTTTCAAGTTGGGTCTACAAGAAAGTGCCAGCCGTGAAAAAGAGAGAGAAGCAAAAATGCAAGCTCGTAAGTCAGCAGCAGCTGCCGCACGTGCCGCTTCTTATGACGGCTAATATTAGTTCATGAAATCACAAGCGACTTCATCAAAATTTT
>JAYWDA010000362.1:0-3837 GCA_043780105.1 Pseudobdellovibrionaceae bacterium
AGTTTAAATATTTACAGCATGATTGGAATTTTGCTGCTGATGGGAATCGTCAAAAAGAATTCGATTATGTTGGTTGAGTTTACGAACCAAATTCGCGAGCAGGGAATCAAGGATCCCATTGAGGCATTACAAAAAGCCTGTCCGATCCGACTAAGACCGATTATTATGACATCACTCGCAACGATGGCTGCAGCTGTTCCTTCAGCACTGGCTCGGGGAGACGGGGCTGAAACTGTGCGACCGATGGCGATCACGATTATTGGTGGGGTCTTGGTATCAACAATTTTAACTTTATATGTTGTACCCTGCGCGTATGCACTGTTTGATCGATTCAGAACCGTCGATGCGGATAAAGAAAAAGTTAAAAAAGCTTATGAAGATTTAGAGTCCTTGGAAGACTCGGGCCAAGCCATCGATCCAGCCCGTAGGTCCCCAGACCATGTGGCCGTACATAGCTGAAAGCCATAAATACAAAAGAGTGCCCATCATAAAAATTTGCGGAAAGTACTGCAGAAGATTGGTTGGGTCTTCTTCTAAATGGTTTAATTTTTTTGGGGGTAGATCTTTAAATTTTTTTGAAATCCCTTGCGCCAAAATCACTCGGTGAGCCATTTCTAGTTTAAAGAAATGAACAGCGACTAACATCCTTTTCAGATCTCGGGGATCGCTCTCAAGCCGAGTCACGACAGCATGACATGCCATCTGTCGACCTCCAGGAATACTAAATTGAATTTTTATGACCTCTCCCAGAATTGGGCAAAGGTCATCGGCAGCAGTAAAAGCCAAGCCTGTCAGTGAGACATTGCGAATTTCTGTGCCTTCTTCCCATGGAATTTGGCGAGGCCCTGCGACACGGATTAAATAATCATCATCCGTGTTTAGAATATAGCGAGGCGCTCGGGCATGATACTTCGCAAGACTCTGATTCATAGCTAGTAAACTTTTTTCTTCTTTTTTGATTTTACTTTTTTGCCATGTTTTTTGTGAGCTTTGCTAGCCACTGTTCGTTTTTGCTTATGAGCTTTTTTGTGCCCCTTCAGATAAACGCTGGCAGTTTTGTAGCCTTTGGACTTGGTCTTTGCCTCGACAGATAAACCAGCCAAGGTGAATGTCATGATGATCAGTAGCGATAGGCCAATATTTTTCATTTTTCCCCCTTACAAACAACTCTTCGGGTCCCATGGACCTCGACTTAAGGGATATATAGATTTCTAATATTGAGACAATTTTTCAGGGTGCCTTACGTTTTAAAGGCTCTTCAACCAAGGATGGATCATCTGGCCAGTTGTGTTTTGGGTAATCAGGTTTCAATTCTTTTCTAATTTCGAAGTAACTGCTTTTCCAAAAACCGGCGAGGTCTTTTGTAATTTGGACCGGACGACCATGGGGGCCGAGAAGAATCAGTCTTAAAGGAATGGACTCGTTCCAAATATGGGGATGAGTTTTTAATCCGAAGAAAAACTGCAGCTTTGCTTCAATAAATGGATCTTGTCCTAACCCGTACTGAATAGACAAAGTTCTTGGGCCGACTTTTAAGAACGCGGGAACTGATTTCTGAAACTCTTGAATCAACTCTTGGGGCAAATTTAATTCAAGAAGGTAAATCCAGTTTTGTTCCATGGCTTGCGCCCAGGAGTTAAGACCCACTGTTCCTTGCTCAATAATTTGTGGCAGAAGCTCTAGCAATTGATCTGGAATTTGTTTCGTCGCAACATAATAGTTCCAACGCTGTTGCCAATTCTTAAGTTCAGGCAGGGCTTTAAGAACGTGCAGCCATTCAGAGGTTAGCAAAGTCGGAAGAAGCTTTTGTACATCGTCAGCGCTGGCCGCTTTGATCACAGGTTTTTCTAAAGGAATCTTGCGAAAATATTTAATTTCTTCGACCCAAATTTTTCCAGACTCAGCGTCATGTTTAAGGACCCTGGATTTAATAATATGATTTGAAAAATGGCTTAAAATTTGATCCTTTGAGACCGCTGCTGCCATATTAATACGAGTGTCTTTGTCGTTCAAATCAAGGCCGGCCAAAGCAATAAAAAACTCAGCATTTTTAACCATACTTTTTTTATCTAATTCAACACCGCGCCCGCTAGCCATCAAGGCTTTGGCTTCTTCTGGATTTCGCCTTCGTGACAGGCGGTCGGGGAAACTGTTGAGCAAAGCGATTTGTAAATCGGCAAGAGTCATCGCCTTTTTTTCTGACTTCAGTACGAGGAGTTTTCTCAATTGTTCGCAGGCTTTTATGAACTGGTGGGCTGATGCCGGCGGGCTGGACTTATTTTTAAAGCCATTGAAAAGTTCAAAGCGTAAATACAATTCATTTTCATTAGCCTCATGAAAACTTTCAAGGTTGTAGCTTTGGCTCCAAAAATCTCGCTCTTGCAAGATCGCTGCGATTTCGGCGGCTTCAGGGCAGCCTCTTTTTTCAAGCTCAAAAAAAACTGAGGCTATTCTTAGGGACAAAGGAAGATTTAAAATTCTTCGTCCTTTTTCTGTCAGACTTCCATTTTGATCAAGAGTCCCAAGATCTACAAGCAAATCTTTTCCTAATGCTAAATGCCGTGCAGGAGGAGATTGATACCAGGTAAAGGTGCTAGCATCTGAAACGCCAAGAGAGGCCAGCCATAAGATGGCGTCAGAAAGATCGACACGTAAAATTTCTGCCTCAGTAAATGGTTTCATTGAAAATTCGTCTTGGGTATTCCAGAGACGATAGCAGACTCCAGGTCCCTGCCTGGCCGCGCGCCCGGCCCGTTGGGTGGCTGACGACTTGCTGATTCTTGAAAGAAGAAGGCTTTCAAAACCTGTTTCTGGATTCCAAGAATTTATTTTATTAAGACCGCAATCGATGACAACACCAACGCCGTCAAGTGTGACTGATGATTCCGCAATATTTGTTGAAAGAATCACGCGCGCTTCAGCTGATTTTTTTAAAATCCGCCGTTGGTCTTCAATCGAAAGCGATCCATGCAGTTGATCGATTTTTCGTTGAAAGCTTGAGTCCTGTAATTCACGCGTGCAACGATGGATTTCCCCTACACCTGGAAGAAAAACCAAAACGTCTGTCTTGTTTTGGTTACAGGCTTCTTTGATTCGCGCGACCAGGCGCTGATAAAATTTATCATCCGTTCGCAAACTTTGTGGAAACTTATCGTATTTAATTTCAAGAGGAAAACTTTTTCCTGGAACGCGAATAATGGGGGCCTTTCCCAAATAAGCACTGATTTTTTCAGCATCCAGTGTAGCGGACATCACAATAATTTTAACGGCTGAGCCCAGTTCTTGGGCCTCTCGCAACATTCCAAGAGCCAGGTCAATATGCTGAGAGCGCTCGTGAAATTCATCTAATAAAACAATGTCGACGCCTTCTAAGGTCGGACTTTGTAAAATCTTTTTAGCCAGCAAGGCTTCGGTCATGAAAATCAGTTGGGTGTTTGGTGTTGTCTGGTTTTCAAAACGAACTTGATAGCCGACATCAACTCCTAGTTGAAGATTTTGCTCTTGGCTGATTCGTGTCGCGGCGGCCAGAGCTGCCATGCGCCTGGGTTCTAAAACTAAAATTTTTTGATTCACAATTTTTAAAAGTGCTGGCGGCACGCGGGTGGTTTTTCCTGCCCCAGGCTCAGCGACCAGAACTAGATTGCGATTTTCCTTCAAAGTTTGAAGAATTTCAGCAATAAAATCATCGATGGGGAGTGGGATGAGGGGCAAGTTTTGCATTAGTAAAGCAGAAGCATAAATTCAGCTTTTTCTTGGTTCCAGCGGCTGACCACATCCTCAATGCGGCCTTCCAGTACAACTTCATTTTCTTGAGATAAATTTATAGTTAGTAAAACA
>JAYWDA010000363.1:0-7278 GCA_043780105.1 Pseudobdellovibrionaceae bacterium
GAAGCTCTTCTCGGTTTTCCAATGATTTTAAGACCCAGTTATGTCTTGGGCGGCCGCCGTATGGAAGTCGTCGAAAATTCAGAAGAACTAAAATCTTACTTTGATCGCTATCACGAATTTTTCACCCACGAAAAGCCTTGCTTGATGGATCAGTTCTTAGAAGGTGCACTCGAGGTCGATGTTGATTTAGTCCGCGGTGATGATTGGAATTTAATCGGCGGTGTGATTGAACACATCGAAGCCGCCGGTGTTCATTCCGGAGATAGCATGGGTGTTCTTCCGCCACAAAGGTTGAAAGAATCCACCTGTGAGCGGATCGAGCAAATGAGTCGCGAACTTGCCGATCGCATGAAAGTGATTGGTCATTTAAATCTTCAATTAGCGATTAAAAACGACGAAGTTTATATGCTGGAAGCAAATCCAAGAAGCTCGCGTTCAGTTCCATTTATTGCAAAAGCCACTAGCATTCCTTTGATCGATCTTGGCGCTAAAGCCATGTTAGGGGTCAAAGCCAAAGATCTTAATCTGAAATCTTGGAACTGGCGAAAGAGCCCGACCGTTTCAGTCAAGGGCGTCGTCTTTCCATTTAAAAAATTCTCTGAAGCTGATTCTATTTTAGGACCTGAAATGAAATCTACTGGGGAAAGCATGGGCCGAGGCTCTGATTACTCAGAAGCTTTAATGAAAGCTTTTATTTCAAGCTCGATTAAACTTCCAGAAAAAGGCGAAGTCTTTTTATCTTTGCGAGATAAAGACAAAGAGGACATCCAACTTCTGGCGCGGCAGCTGATGGACCTAGGTTATTCATTATCCGCAACGGCAGGAACAGCTCAGTTCTTAGAAAGTCGTGGCTTAAATTGTTTGTCGTTAAGAAAAGTCCATGAGGGCCGCCCCCATTGCGTAGATCGCATTAGGTCTGGCGAGGTGGCTTTTGTGATCAACACAACCACTGGACGAAGGTCTATCGAAGCCAGCTTCGACATTCGTCGAGCTTGTACGGACTACAGCATCCCGTGTTTAACAGAAAGTGACGCAGCAGAAGCGTTTGTGCTAGCGTTGAGGCGAGCTCGTTCAAAATCAATTGAGGTACGAGCTCTTCCGCCAATTCAAAATTAAGAATTGGCAGCAGGGGGAGTCTTGCTTCAGTTTTTAAAATTAGTGATCACTCTTCTATTCGTAGGCTTGTTAGCTCATGCAGAATCAAATCCTCGCGAAATAACGATTGGTTTGAACCCTGGTGGCGATCCTGAAATCCTAAAAAAACAAGGCATTGATCTTGCGCAGCTGCTGCAAAAAGAATTAAGTCTGCCAGTGACCATTTACATCGCTAAGAACTATGCCGGGTTAGCTGACGCGATGAAATCTAAAAAAGTTGATTTTGCATTTTTATCATCAATGACTTTTGCAATTTCTGAAAAAGAGGCAGGCGCGAAAGTTTTATTAAAAAAAGTTTATATTGGTCCATTTTATTATTCCGTTATTCTTGTTAGAAAAGATTCAAAATATAAAAAAGTCGAAGATTTAAAGGGGCATAAATTAACGTTTGTCGACACAAACTCAGCTTCGGGTTACTTGCATCCTGAAGCCATGATTCGAAAAAAGCATCTGACTGACAAAGATTTTAAAGAGATTCAATATTCTGGAAATCACTCAACGTCAGTGGCGATGCTTGAAAATAAAGAAACCGATGCCATCGCCACCTTTAGCGATGATGCCTCAGGATCCATCGGCGCATGGACTAAGTTTGCAAAAAAAGGATCCGCCTTCCGCGTGCTTTGGGTCAGCGAACCGATTCCTAATGATCCATTTTGTGTGCGCCAAGATTTTTATAACGACTACCCGAAGCTAACTCATACTCTCATGTTTAGTTTGATTGATATCTTAAGTAATTTCAAAGAATCGGGTCGATTTTCTGAAGTATTAGGAGCTAAAGATTTAATGCCAGCCACCAGTCGCCAATACGATCCTGTCCGAGACATGGTAAAAAGTTTAAATGCCACTGAGACACAAATCAAATGACCTCTCAGGCAGCGCTGCTAGAAATAAAAGACCTTTGTAAATCCTTCGACGGAAATCTTTTTGAAAAGAGAAAGCAAGTTTTGCATCATGTTTCATTTAGTTTACCTGAAGGCTCGACTTCAGGCTTTGTCGGCAATAACGGATCTGGAAAAACAACAACCATCAAATGCATATTTGAATTTATTCGTCCCGATCAGGGTCAAATTCTTTTGAAGGGTCGTAAATTAAACCGAGAAATGAAAGCGCGAATCGGTTATCTGCCCGAGCGCCCTTACTTGTACGAATTTTTAACAGGCATGGAATTTTTACGACTGCATTGGAATCTTTGCCACGATGGGGCAGCTAAAAATTTTATTGAAAAAGCTCATTTTGCTCTTAAGAAAGTTGACCTTTTTGAAGCTCGCGACAAAAAGCTTAGGCAGTATTCTAAGGGTATGTTGCAAAGAGCCGGTTTGGCTCAAGCTATTTTGAATGAGCCTGATTTATTAATTCTTGATGAGCCGATGTCAGGCCTTGATCCTGATGGGAGGTTAATGGTGAAAGAAATCCTCCGAGAACAGCAAAAAAAAGGCGTCAATATTTTTTTTAGCAGCCATCTTTTGCAAGATATGGAAGAGCTCTGTCAGCACTTGGTTGTGATCAATTCGGGAAAAATTATCTACGACGGATCATTACAAAAATTCATGGCCGAGTACACTTCCCTGGAAGTCGCCTTTAAAGCCGCTAAAGTTCGAGATCTTGCATGAGAAAAATTAAAGTCATCGCAATGACAACCTTTCGTGAATTGATTCGGGAAAAATTCTTTCTAGTGATTGTTTTCGTCGCGGTGTTCCTGATTGGACTAAGCGTTTTATTAGGACAACTTTCTTTCGATGAATCGCAAAAAATATTAGCTGATATTGGACTGACGGCTGTACAAGTCTCTTCACTGGGGCTCGCTTTATTCATAGGCTCTTTTATGCTCAGTCGCGAGATCGAAAAACAAACCTGCCTATTAATGCTTTCTAGACCTATATCTCGCACTGAATTTATGCTCGGAAAGTTCAGCGGAATTGTTCTTTTAATTTCCCTTCTAAATCTAACTTTACCGTGGGCCCTTTTAGCCCTTTTAAATCGCTGGGATCTAGCCAGCCACATGGCTCAAATTGTTCTTAGCATTTGGCTAGAAGCATTAGTCATTTTGTCACTGGTGTTTATGTTCAGCGTTGTCCTCAGGCCTGTTCTTGCTGTGCTTGTTGGAGTTGTCATTTTTCTTAGTGGCAGCTGGCTTGAAGACATGAGCTTTTTTGCAAAAAAAAGCCAAGATTCATTTTTCAAAGCGGCTTCAGAAGTGGCCAAGTGGGGAATTCCTAATTTCTACCGTTTCAATTGGAAGAATTATTTATTCCTCGAAAAAGGGCTTGCCGTTGAAGAAGTGGGGCAGCTGCTTTTGCATTACGTGCCGTGGATAGCTATTTTTCTATTGATCGGTATGGCTGCCTTTAGGAGAAAAGACATTGTCTGAAATTCCACTTTGGTTCGGCTACATTGTCTTTTTCATCCTTGGCTCCCTCTTGGGCAGCTTCGGCAATGTGATCATCTACCGTTTGCCGAAAGGCCTCAGCGTTGTAAAGCCGCGCAGCCACTGCCAAGGATGTAACAAAATGGTGGCATGGTACGACAATATTCCAATAATCTCGTGGCTGGTTTTAAAAGGCCACTGCCGCTACTGCCAAGCCAAGTTTTCATTCAGATATCTTATGGTCGAACTCATCACAGCCGTTCTCTTTGCTCTGACCTTCCATTTCGTGGGTTGGAACTGGCTTCTTGTTGATTATCTCATCTTTGTATTTGGTCTCGTTGTTTGTAGTTTCATCGATCTTGATCATATGATTTTGCCGGATGTTTTTACCCTCTCAGGAATTGTTATTGGATTGCTGGGCGCCTTATTAAACCCCGAAAGATATTTTTGGGAGGCTTTCGCGGGCGTAATGATGGGCGGTGGATTCTTATGGATGACGGCTTACATTTATTTTTTGATGACAAAAAAAGAGGGCATGGGTGGCGGCGATATTAAGTTGATTGCCTGGATTGGCGCAGTCCTCGGATGGCGAGCCATTCCCTTCGTGATTTTTACTTCGGCCGTTGTTGGAACAGTTGTTGGACTCTCTATGGCTCGCGGGAAAAAGGAAGGCTTGAAGACAATGATCCCTTACGGTCCCTTCCTTGCGATCGGTGCAATCATATACCTTTTGGGAGGCCAGACCTTAGGCCAGTGGTACTTATCTTTGTTTTTGCCTGGACTTCTCTAGGACCCTTGTTTGACTTTAGGCTCGGTCCTCTAAATAATTGAAGTGTTACAACCCCTTAGGAAACATGGATGTTTTTTAAATCAAAAAAGGTCTTAGGACTCGACATAGGCACCAGCTCCATCAAGTTGGCCGAGATGAATGTTTCCGCGGGTGGAGCTTCTCTCGAATCTTTTGGTTTTATCCAAACGCCTCCTAATGCCGTTTCCGCAGGAGAATTAACAGATCCAGGTGGAATTACGGTCACTGTTCAATCCTTGGTTTCTGAAATAAAATCTAAAAGAAAAAATGTTTGCACCGGAATGTGGGGAACGGCCGTCATTGTGAAAAGAATCACGATTCCAAAGGCCGATGCTAAATTAATTGGCGATCAGCTGAACTTCTATGCCGAGCAATATATTCCTTTTGATATTAATAACGTCAGCATCTCTCACCATATTTTGGCTAATTCAAGCTCGCCCGACACTGTCGATGTATTGCTAGTCGCCGCACAAAATGAATTGGTCAGTCAGTACACGCAAGTCATTCTGTCAGCAGGGCTGAACTGTAGTATTTTAGACGTTAGTGGTTTTGCGTTAGCAAACTCTTTCGAAGCTAATTATGGAAAGCTTAAAAACCAAACGATAGCCCTCATCAACTTTGGTGCTTCGGTTTCAAACTTTGTTGTTATTTTCGGAGGAGAAGTGATTTTCTGCAGGGATATTCCCGTTGGCGGAGCTAACTACACCAACGAAATCTCAAAAACCATGGGAATCACTCCACAGGAAGCCGAATCACTCAAGCTAAGTGCAATTGCCCGCCGTGAAGTCCCCGACGATGTTCATAATGTAATCACAAATACAAATGAAATGATCTCGGAAGAAATTCGCAACAGTTTGGATTTTTTAACTGCGACCGCAGGGGACACAAACTTAAGCAAAATATTCTATACGGGCGGCAGTGCAGGGACGAGCGGTCTGATCTCAGCTGTTCAAAAAACCTCAGGTTTAGCGACCGAGGCCTTTAATCCGTTCCTCAAGGTCCGCTTCAATAGTCGAACTATCAGTCAGACCTACCTTTCTCAGATTAGCTCTTTTGCCTCTGTGGCCATGGGCTTAGGCCTCCGAACGCTGGGGGATGAATGATTAAAGTTAACCTTCTCGCCCGAGGGACAAGCGTCAGCGATGGGGCCATGAGAAATGTTGAAGGGGTTGGCGACGACAAAGAAGTTCAAAAACAAGGTCTTTGGAAATTAATCCTCATTTTATTGCCAGCCATTGGACTTTATACGTATCAAATGACAACCATTCCAGGCCTGGAAGCCGATAAGGGCCGCCTTCAAAAATCTCTCGCTGACCTGAAGACTTATAATTCCGGAGCTGAAGCTGCGGTTCGCGAGATCAAGAAATTTAAAGAGGATGAAGAGCGAATTCAAAAACGAATTGAAGTATTGCAAAAGTTGTCAAAAAGTCGAACTAGCGAAATTAAAATTTTAAAACTTTTAGCGGATGTGATTCCCGAAAGAGCATGGCTCAACAGTGTGAATATATCGCAAAATCGGGCGAATATTGTTGGCCTGGCTGTCAACAATACGGAAGTGAATAACTTTGCAGAAAAATTAAAAAGTAACATCCTAGTGGCAGATCTCCAGCTTGTTAGAATCGCAGAGGAACGCTTAGATAACGGGGCCCCCCTGACTCGTTTCGAATTCAACTGCTTATTAGAAGGTCGGAAATGAAGAAATTTCTTTCGACCCTCGCGTATTTAGATCTTCAAAAAATATTCGTGGCAGCAGCGTTGATAGGAGGCGTGTACTACCAGTTCCTCTATGACGATGGTGCGATTTTAACCAAAGAGGTAGAAGAACTAAGGAACCAGACCAAGCAAGAAGAGCAAAAGAAAAAGGAAACAGAGATTAGTTTAAATGAAGAAAAAAGAATGAAAGAAGCTGTCGGAATTTTAACAGAAAAATATCAAATTATTTCAAAAAAATTGCCGGCCCAACTTTCGACCTTTGAAATCAATACGGCCATCGAAACTTACGCCCGTGAAACTCAAGTCAAAATTAAATCTACAAAACCAGGAACGGCCGAGCGGCAAGAGATCGTCGAAGAAGTTCCTTTAGAATTTACTATCGAAGGAAAATACCCCGATATTCTTCAGTTTATTTATAATGTCTCGGTGGCTGAACGTCTCACTCGTTTGAAAACGCTAACTTTGGTGCCTGCGGGCGGGCTGGATCAAGGTTTTTTTTCCAGCTCCTTAAAACTGGAAGGCATCATCGTCGGCTACAAGCTTGCCCCAGAAAAAGATGAGCCTAAAAAAGAGGGAGCGTTGTGAAGAACTTGCGCTGGGCTCTCTCCTATATTTTTATGTCGATGGTGGCGATCAGTTTAGCTCTGTATTTGACATCAGCACTGATGTCCAGATCTCACGCGCAAAGTTCGAAACCTCCCGAGCCTTCAGTGGCTCCTGCGCCATTACCATCGCAGCCACCAGCAGACTCAAAGCCTTCGGTCCCGGGTGCTCTCCTCGATGAAGCGGCACCGATTCAGCAATCGGCAATATCTACAAGCACTGAAGACTTTGTGTTTGATCCAACAGTATTAAGAGATCCTTTCAAGCCGTATAAAGCCGTCAAGCCTCCCGATAAAAACGGCCTTAAGGGCCTCAGCGATAGCTTTGATCCACTTCAAAATTTAGATATTGAGGCGCTCGAGCTCGTCGCAGTTTTATGGGATGTTAAAAATCCACGAGCTCTGGTAAAAACAAAGGGTGGTAACACCTATACGATCAAGCGCGATTCAAAAATTGGGCGTAACGGTGGGGTTGTTGCTGGGATCCGCGAGGGTGAAGTAATTATTCTTGAGGTCGCTGAAGAGGATGGTCGTCCCTTCAAGCAATATAAGACAATTAAAATGGCGACCGTGACTTCGAAGATAAATAAGATTGTTCAGTAACCAAGGAGGGGCCGATGAACGGATTCATGAGG
>JAYWDA010000364.1:0-6382 GCA_043780105.1 Pseudobdellovibrionaceae bacterium
GACAATTCAAGTGAGAGGTCTTGTTTTTGTTTCTCTAGTTCTGAAACAACCGCTTTATAATTTTTAACTGTCTCATGCGTTTCTTCAAGCTCTTGACGAACTTCACTCAGAGAAACCTCATTGTCATGGCGACTTTTTTGTAGCTGACCAAGGACTTCCTTGAGAAGATCGACTTCATTTTGAGTTTTTACCTGGAGGGTGTGCGTCTGTTCATAGGCCTCTGCAAGGACTTCTTGAGATTTTTTTTGCGCAGCTTTGAGTTCTGTTTCGGCTTGAGCATAATACTGGACTGAACGCTCCTGAGCCTCTTTTTTGGCTAAATCAAATAATTCGTTAGTGTGACTTAAAATAACTATTTTCTGACGATCAGCTGCGAAAATAGTTTCATCGGCACGAGCTTTTGCATTTTCTTCTATTTGATTTGCACGTGCTTTTGCCTCTTGGGTGAGGGTGTCCATTTCCTTTTCCCAGTCCGTGCGAAGCTCTTGAATATTTTGTCGAGCCTGTTGAAGAAGCAAGGTGGCCTCTTGTTCAGTGGAGTTGTATTTTTCTTGAGAGGCGAGCTCTCCTTGTGAAATAAGTTGCTGAGCCTTTTCTTCAGCCTCTTGAGTAATAAGTTCAGCTTTGCGAAAAACTTCTGAGGTTGCAGCCATGGCCTCTTTTTCTGCAAGGAGGACAGTTTCGAGCTGTCTTCTTTTTGCATCTTCTAGGATTTTTGAAGCATGGTTATTTGCGTCTGAAATAATTTGATCGGCTTGGAAGTTAGCTTGCGAGATCAAACTATTAATTTTTACTTCTGTGGCGCGAAGAGTTTGATCCGTTTCACCTTTTACCAGGTGACTGATGCGATCTGCTTCGGCTTGAGCCGAACTGACTAAAGTCAGCAAGCTTTCCTTATCATGAGGGTTGAGATCGGAAGCGGCTACGGACTTTAAATCAAAAGCTTTTTCTAGGACAGTGATCGTAATTTTAATTCTTTGGCTTCCGACTTGGATAATTTCCCCGTCGTTATAGGCGGCTCTTGATTTCGGAATCATTTTTTTACCGTTGATAAATGTCCCGTTAGCAGATCCGAGGTCATTGAGCCAAACTTTGCCATGCTTAATTGAAATCTCTAAATGAGTGCGGCTCACTCCCGGATCGGGAATTCCAATGTGAGCTTCTGTGGAGCGACCAATGACAAGAGGGTTTTGTTCATAAACCCTCTCGATGGTCTGTTCCGGCTGCTCGATCTTTAAGAATAAGACTTTCTGCACCTTTGACATAATATATTAGGAAGCTTTGACCTTTCTGACTTCATCGAGGTTTCTGCTGCGAGACCCTTTATTAATTTCAGAATTAAGTGATTCTTCGGCTAACGCTTCGACGGGGTCGCGGTGTTCGTCAAAGTCTTTGCCTTCTTTTGGAAACTGATTGTTATCGCTGCGATACCAAATCAGATCCAATGAATTTTCAAATCGTTCGATCATAGAAACAAAAACTTTTTCAGGTGAAAAGATCGTATTTATGAAAGTCATCAAAACACTAAATAGAATTCCAATGATGGAGCTGTTCATAGCAAAAGAGACTTCGTAAAGAAAGCCATCCATCACAGTTTTTGTCATTTCCATGTTTGTGACATCCATATTGCCCAGTTTTGGAAGACCACTTACGATACCCATAAAAGTCCCAAAGATCCCACCAATGACAAACATGCCAGGAAGTATATTAAGAACATCATTCACCGAAGATAATGGAATCACTCCAAAAACCCGGTTAAAACAAGGGTTTTGCTGAAAGGTTGCCCGTGTAATATTAATCAACTTCGGATTGTTGTCGTGCCATTTAAGAAACTTAAGTTGCTTTAGGATATCTCTGATTAACCAAGCGCAACCTTGGCGAATGACGAAAACGCGATCTCCAAAGCTATCAATATGATCTTTTTTACGGCGGTGCATTCGATCACGAAGTTCAAAGGCTTCATAGAAAGTTCGCTCTAATAATTGCTTCGTAAGTGAGTAGAAGGAAACATTTTGGACATTTCCCGGTCGTTCTCCCTCAATAAAGCGGTTGACCCGCTTTTCGAATTCTTGGGCAAACCAGTCGTGCCGGCGAACTGTATACCAGACTAGAATGCGAAAGGCGCCACCCACAAAAAATGCGGTGAGCATGAGGGGAGTTAAAAACTCGACCGCTAAGGGCAGAATTCCGCTACTCATAATTTTGGTTATAATTCCTGAAGACATCTTTCACCTCTTAATTTATTTTTGATCAACATTAAACTTGATCAAAACACGCTGTGATTTTTTACAATCGAACTTTTTACAAAAATCTTTGGCATTCGCTGACGCGACATCTCGGCTGATTTTGGCGGCCTCGAAAAAGCTTTTTCCTGATACTTTAACAAGAGGTCGAATTTCTTTTTGATGATTGAAATCCATCTTGTCCTGATTAAATACGTATTGAAAAATTGATTTGGCACGCTGGTAGCTGAGGTCAAGATTGTATTCCACCGCTTTTTTATCGTCAGCGCCCATACTTGTGGGATCAATAAAGCGACCCTGGTAAGTCGGGGAGGCGAAACCGATAATTTCAATGGCGCTAATTTTTCCAGAAATTTTCTTATTTTCCATAAGGGATTTGGCGTAAATTGGGAGCGCTTTTTGGAGAATTTTTGCCATTTCGGGCTTAATTTTAGCGTTGCCGCTATCAAAGTAATGATCGCCGAAATCTAGTGTGACATCTCCGGTTTCGCCATCAACTTCTGCTTTTATACCGGCTTTTGCAAAGCCCTGCATGATTTCCTTAGCAACATTCTTTTTTGCATCATTGAGGGCACGAGCTTTTGCCAGTTCAGCCTCACTGCCTGCCAGCTGCCCCTTGAGGCCGCTGATTTTATCGCCGAGTTCACGCTCTTTTTTTGCAATTCCAGCACGGTACGCTGCTTCTTTGGCAGCTCGGTCTGCAGCGCTTAGTTTTTGACGTCCCACTTCCGCATCAAAAGCCGCGCGCTCACGAGCCATTTGTCCTTGGAACTCCGCTTTTAATTTTCCTGCTTGTTCAGCAAAGCCTTTTTCGGCGCCGGCGAGTTTTCCTGCTAGTTGCTGTTTTTCGTTAGCTAGTCTTTGTTTTTCAGCTTCGGCTTGTCCAAGAGATCCCTGAGTGCTGGCCAACTGAGTGTTAACAGCCTTTAACTGTTGCTCTGCTTGGGCCTGCTGAGTTTGCAAATCCTTGAGGCGCTTATCATGTTCGGCACGGGCCTGGGACATTTGAGTTTGATACTTTTTTTGCGTTAGCTTTTGATTTTTATAAGACCAGTTAAGTTCTTTAAGTTTTTTACTAAGAGTTTGATTCATATTTTCTATTTGAGATTCGCGCTGGGCAATTTGCTGTTTCTTTTCTTCAACCGTAGATTCGAGAGAGCCAATTTTTGAATCTTGATCAGTAATCTCTTGATCTTGCTCTTCAATAATCGTATTACGTTTTTTAATTCGGGATTTTGCGATGGTGTTTGAGTTCAAAATATTTCGAATCATCTGCTGATATTTATTAAGAGCGACTTCTTTTTTTGCATTTTCTTGGGACTCAGTCTGAAGTTTTTCTTTTTCATTTTTTGCTTGGTCTTGTAAAAGATCTAGCTTAGCCATGAGATCTTCATATTGCTTAGCTTCGTCCTGAGTAGCGTTAGTTTCTAAATACTCTTTATTAAGGCTGTTATAAACTTTTAATTGGTTCTTTAAATCTTCATTTTCAAGACTTACTTTTCGAATCTGAAGTTGTTGTTGAATTCCATTAGTTCCTGTTCGCAAGCTTGCAGTCACGTAAAGTAAAAGAAAGACAAACGAGAGACCCATAAATAAGTCTGAGTAAGAGGTCCACTGGCTGTCGTGGTTTTGTTGGTCTTTATGTTTCTGATAATTAAAGCTCATTGCAACTCCCTAGAGTCATCTTCAGCCTACCTATCGACGGCTTTTTCTAGAGTCTTGATGGACTAAGGTTTAAGTTTTAAATAATAAAATATTCAGCACAAAGAAGTGCCAACTAGGCTGGACCGACCTTCGTCTGAAAGGCAGGCTTGGAGAATTTTTTTGACGAAAAAACAATATGGCTCGAGGCAGGCAAAGGTTTTATTGACTTTTTTAGGTCCAGGGAATGAGATTCGCTGATGAGACTGAAATACTTTTTAGCACTTAGTTTTTTATCCCTGGTTCATTGTGCAAGCTCGACGGAAGAAGGAGCGGTTGGAATCCATCGCCGCCAGTTTCTGGCTTTTCCTGAGGATCAAGTGAATGGCATGGCAGCGCAAAATTACGAAGAAGAGAAGCTGAAGGCACGACAGAAAAATGCCCTGGACCAGAATCCTCGACAGTTAGCTCGGCTGCAGGAGGTTTCTAAACGGCTGATTCCTCAGACAACTGTTTTTCGGAAAGACGCTAGGGACTGGTCATGGGAAGTTCATAGTGTGACAAGTCCTGAGCTGAACGCATTCTGCATGCCCGGCGGAAAAATTATTTTCTATTCAGGAATTATAGATCAATTAAAACTGACGGATGGGGAGATGGCCGCCATCATGGGCCACGAGATTGCGCATGCCTTGCGAGAGCACGGACGCGAACGAATGACCGAGCAACTTGCGCAGCAGGGCTTGTTACAAATTGCAGTAATTTCAGGAAAACTTGATCCCAAATATGCTCAACTGGCGGGAGTTGCATTTTTAGCTGCGATGACATTGCCTCACAGTCGACGGGATGAAACTGAGGCTGATGAAATTGGTTTAGAGCTAATGGCTCGAGCTGGCTACGATCCCAAAGAGGCTGTTAATTTATGGAACAAAATGAAGTCACAGGCTGGGGCTAAGCCGCCGGCCCTTCTAAGCACTCATCCTGCTGACGATCAAAGGATTGCGGACATTGAATCCTTGATGCCAAAAGTAATGCCGCTTTATCAGCAATCGCGTTTGAAGTGATCGATTAAATTCCAGCCAATGATAATTGCCGAGCAACCTCGCCCAATGTTTGCGTGTCGAGGAGGCTAAAGAAGGGCATGCGTCCTTTATTATTCGTATCCAATAAATGCACAAGATATCCTAGAAGATCATCGGTCGTAATAATTCCTACGGCGTCATCATTTTCATCTGAAATAAGAAGTGAAGAGATTTTGTGCTCAAGCATTTTAAAAATAGCGGATCTGAGGGGTGTGTCCTGATCAATATAATAAATAGGAGAATTCATTACTCGTTCAACGGGAATTTCTTCGAGATTTTCAAGGAGCGTAAAGTCCCGCTTACTGATGATTCCGACAATGACGTCCATTTCATCGACGACCGGCAGATGACGAATTCGATTTGCCTCCATAATATCGGCAGCAGCAGCCACTGGTGAACCCATGGGCACTGCAATAAGAGTTTTTGTCATTAGATCTTTGATTTGTGTTTCCACTAAAGAACCTCCAGAAATCGATTTTCTAATGTTTCTTTGCAAAAAAGAGGTCTGCTTCAGAAGCTATTAGAAAGGGTCAGAGCAAAGATCGACCCAAATAGCCCCTTGGCATTTTCGAATCTGTCTTCTTTTGTCCCGATTAGTGATTAAGAAGTTCTTGAGCATGAGCAATGCTAGTTTTCGTAATTTTCTCACCGCTGATCAAGCGCGCGATCTCTTGCACTCTTTCTTTCGAAGTGAGCTCAGACACATCCATACTCATAGCGCCTTTCTGAGGCGACTTATGAATATAAAAATGGACGTCGCCAGCGGCCGCCACTTGCGGCAAGTGGGTCACAGTAATAACTTGTTGGCCTTTTGCAATCAGCTTTAATTTTTTTCCTACTTTTTCTGCGGTGACGCCAGAAACTCCGGCATCGACTTCATCAAACAAATAAGTTCTTGGCCATTTCGACGAACCAACAACGCGCTTAAGAGCTAAAAGAATTCTTGAGAGTTCGCCACCAGAGGCGGTTTTGCCCAAAGCGCGGGGTGGATCTTTGATCGACTGCTGAGTCATAAATTCGACATCACTGTCACCCAGCGAATTTAACTGCTGTAGTTTTTCAACGGCTACGTGAAAGCTAACACCTTTCATATTTAAATCCGAAAGCTCAGAATTGACGCCCTTTGCAAGCTCTTTGGACGCTTTGCTGCGCTTTTCATGAAGTTCTTGGGCAAGCTTTTTTAATTCTAGTTGATATTGAATAGATTTTTTTCTGAGCTCTTCTAGTCTTGAATCTGAATTTTGAAGCTTACCGATTTCAGTTTCCATTTCTAAAAGGGCTTTTAAAATATCGTCCATGCTGGGGCCGTATTTTTTTTGAAGCTTTCGAATGTCACTGAGTCGGCTTTCAAGATTGTCCAGTCGTCCTGGATCTTCTTCAAGACTGGAAGTGTGCCTTCGAATTTCAAAAAAAGTATCA
>JAYWDA010000365.1:0-9779 GCA_043780105.1 Pseudobdellovibrionaceae bacterium
GTTTTATTTTTTTCAGCATAATCTTTTAAGGATTCGCGCAAAGCCACAAGCTCGGTCACTTCAGCTTCTTCCATCAATGTAAAATGCGGAATCACGTGTTTTGCCATCTGCATATTTTCAGCCACTTTGCGACGTATACCTCGTAAAGGCTCACGTGTTTCAGCGGCACCCGCAGGCCCTGCGTAAGCAGGGCGAGGGATTGTTAAAGTTGATTGCGGTGTACTAGCACGGGTCGCTCCCGCCGCAGGCTGTGCGCCGCCTTTCGCCGTCAGGACATCTTCACGAGTCACGCGTCCCGCTAAACCAGTCCCAGACATTTGATTGATATCAACACTCATTTCTCGGGCTAGTCTTCGAGTTGCTGGTGTTGCAAGCACTTTAAAATCAGCTGCCGGTGGATAGAATTGTGCACTTGCAGATCCAGCTGACATTTCAGCACTGCGGCTGGGTGCAGGAGCTGCTGGCGGAGCTTTAGCTGCACCATTATTTGAGGAAGTGACCGCAGCTAAGCCATTGCCTTCAAGAGTCAGAATAATATTTTCAACTTTGATCACGTCACCAACTTTAAATTTTAATTCTTTTACAATTCCAGCGATCGGGCTTGGAACTTCGACCGTCGCTTTGTCCGTCATAATTTCAACAATCGATTGGTCTGGTTTTACAGTGTCGCCAACTTTGACTAACCATTTAACAAGTTCGCCTTCAGTGACGCCCTCGCCAAGTTCAGGCATCTTAACATCAACTTTGCCGCCACCACTTGCAGGAGCTGGCGCCGAAGCTTTGTTAGGGCTTGCCGTTGGAGCAGGGGCGGCAGGAGCCGCTGATGCGGCAGGTGCTTTTGTCGTTGAAGCAGCTGCACCGCCGCTGTCCAAAGTTAAAATAACATTTTCAACTTTGATGATATCACCGACTTTAAATTTAATTTCTTTCACAACTCCAGCTACTGGGCTTGGAACTTCAACGGTCGCTTTGTCGGTCATGATTTCCACAATCGATTGATCGGCTTTCACTGTGTCACCGGGTTTCACCAGCCACTTTACAATTTCGCCTTCAGTAACGCCTTCACCTAGTTCCGGTAATTTGACCTCAGTTGCCATGGTCTACAGTCTCCTGTTGTTCATTATTTTGTGCGAGCAATGCTTCTTTTCGATTTTTTTCAATCACGCCCTTCATAAAAAATTCACCAGCTTTGTAGGAGCTTCGAACCAAAGGTCCTGAAGCCACATACAAAAATCCCATCACTTCAGCGACAGTTTGCCAGTGTTTAAATTTTTCAGGCGTAATAAATTCTACAACTTTTAAATGTCTTGGTGTTGGCTGCAGATATTGGCCAAAAGTGACAACATCACAGCCGACGTCGCGCAGATCTTTTAAAGCTTGGACAATTTCTTCGTCTTGTTCGCCTAAGCCCAACATAATTGAAGACTTGGTGTACATTTTTGCATCTTTTGTTTTTACCGCACGCAAAACGTTTAAAGATTGGCGGTAAGTGGCTCTTGGGTCGCGAACACTTGGAGTCAGACGTTCGACAGTTTCAATATTGTGAGCAAACACATCCGGCTTTGATTCCACCAGCTGCCCGATGAGAGTTTCATCACCGCGAAAATCTGGCGTTAAAATTTCGACAATCAATTCAGGAGAAAGTTTTTTAATGGTGCTGACCGTGCGTGAAAAGTGACTGGTGCCTTGATCCGGCAAATCATCACGGTCGACAGACGTGATCACGACATATTTCAAACTCATTTGCGAAATTGAGTAGGCCACTTTTTCAGGTTCGAAATCATCGATGGCGCCTTTTGGATTTCCTGTTTTAATATTACAGAAGCGACAGCCGCGAGTACAAACTTCACCCATCAGCATAAAAGTGGCAGTGCCGCCGGACCAACATTCACCCATATTTGGGCATTTGGCTTCTTGGCAAACCGTCGCTAATTTTAACTCGCCCAACATATCTTTGATGCGAGCATAATTTTCACCTGAAGGGGCTCGAACTTTGAGCCACTCCGGTTTAGGAATAAAGGTTTTTTTCACAGCTGAATCAGACATGGGTAGGTTCTAGTCTGCACGACTCTGGATAGCATCACATTACGCAAAGCGTCCGATGATCCATTACTGTGTAAATCTTGCTAAGGTCCGGAGCATGAAAACTCCCCTAAAGCTCGAGCAAGGAATCTTTCTGAAACGCTATAAGCGATTTTTCGCTGATATCGAGTGGCAGGGGCAGGTGATCACAGCCCATGTTGCAAATACAGGCAGCCTAAAAAGTTGCGGGGAGTCGGGTAGTCCGTGTCTTTTTACAGTTAACGATGATCCCAAACGAAAACTGAAATACAGCCTCGAGATGCTGCAAGCTCCTTCGGGAAGCTGGGTGGGGGTGAATACATCTTTGCCAAATCAGTTGGTGAAGATGGCTCTGACTGAAAAGACTCTTCCGCACTGGCAGGATTGGGACGAGATTCATCCTGAGTTTAAAATCAATGCTGAGACCAGATTGGATTTTCGTTTGCGAAAAATCAGTCCAGAAAAATTTCACTATATTGAAGTTAAAAATGTGACCTTGATGCGAGAAAAAAAAGCTCAATTTCCAGATGCGGTGACCACCCGTGGGCAAAAGCATTTGCGCGAGCTGATGGTTTTGATGAAAGAAGGCCACTCTGCAGAGCTTGTCTTTGTTGTTCAGCGAGAAGATTGCGAAGGGTTTACAACCGCCGATGATATTGATCCTGATTATGGTCAAATTTTTCGTGAGGCGATTCAAGCTGGTCTTCGTGTCACAGCTTTAAGAACAAAGATCGGTCCTGCAGGCGTTGTGCTGACTGGGCAAATTTTACCAATTCATGTTTAAATAAAAAAAAGCCCGGGGAAACCGGGCTTTTTTTATTCTCTCGTCAACTGACGGAGCTTTCAAAAAATCTATTTCAAATGACGATCGATGATTGTTTTAAACTCTTCATACGGATAAGCGCCGCGAAGTGACACTCCATTGATGATAAATCCAGGAGTTCCCGAAATCTTAAAGCTCTTGGCTTCTTCTGTGTCCGCTGTAATGCGAGCCATCACCGAAGGATCATTCAAATCCTTGTCTAGTTTTTTCATATCAGCGCCCAAGCTTTTTGCGACAGATTTTAAATAAGTTTCGCCATCTTTTTTAAGTTGGTCTTGATGTTGAAAAACCGCATCATGAAACTTTTCAGCCTTATCGCCACCTTGTTTTGCAATGGCCTCAAAATACTTAGCCGCGGGCAAAGCTTTTGGATGGAACTCTAAAGGTAAGTGTTTAAAAATAACTTTTACATCTTTAGGATAATTTTTTAAGACTTCTTGGACAGTCTGAAACCCTTTGCTGCAGTAGGGACATTCGAAGTCAGAGTACTCAACAATAGTTATTTTAGCGTTTTTCGGCCCAAAAGTCACCCGGCTGTCGTCAACCACCGGCTTTAAAGGATTCGCGAATTCGTCATTACGCTTTTTAGTTTCGTCAGCCATCATGTCTTCTTGCGCTTTTTGAGCGTAAGTTTCTTGGGCTTTTTTCACGGTCTCAAAAAATCCTTTTGGATCTTTTTCGATCGCGACGTAGATGATGCTAGGATCTTTTTCAATAGCTTCTTTAATTTGTTTAGAAGTCGGAGCGCAGGCGGCTAGGCCCATCACTAAAAATAAACCGGTCATGATTTGAGATGTTTTCAATATTCCTCCAAAGTTGTTTTTTTCGAGCCTTTTGATCATGACATACCTTTCTATGAATCTAGAATCTTTTTCTTCCAGAAATCCTGCGTCGAGAAAAGACGAAATTGGACTTTTGTGGAGCCTCAAGCCGCCCTATAATCTGAAGAATGAAAACAAAAACACTTTTTATGACCTTGATTCTGATGTTAAGCCCCCTTTCTCAAGCTGGTTTACTGCTGACTTATCATAAGTTGGCTCTGAAGGACCTCGACCAGATGAATGACATCGTCAGTTCGAAAATTAAAGAGTCTAAGAAATCCTACGCCGGCAAAACGGTCCCTCTGAAGGAAGCTCTCCAGGCCGTGTTCGGTCGCCCGGATGAGGATAATATGGTGGAAAAGGTTCTTTCTCCTCTGAAGACCGAGCTGGAATCGCAAGATGCTTGGGAAAAATCTTTAAAAGAGCTGACCACAGAGGCCATGAATGCTTTGAAAAACTGTAAAAACTTTAAGGCTGACGTGCAGGTGACTTACCAAGTTTTTTTGGAAAATCTGTTAGCTCAGCTGAAGCCCGACCTTGGTAAAGGTGGCTTTGAAACAAAGCTGGTCGAAAAGATTCGTGACGCAAAGCTTGAAATCAGTCCAGCGGCGCAAAGCGAACGTAAGTTAAGAATGATGAAAACGCCGGTCTCGCCCTCGGAGATTGCCGACCTTATTTTGAAAGAGATCAAAGCCCAGCCCCCAGCAGCTCCTGTCGCGCCAGATAAGGCAGCTGCTCCCAACGAATAAGTCATCCTTGTCGGCCAAGAAAATCTTCCTGGCCAAAAGTAGAAAGTGTTTCAGAACGACTCAAGTTTTTCTTAAAATGACCGAAAAAAGATTCAGAACTCGAAACGGATTTCGGAGGTCAGAATGTTTTTGCAAGGGAATTTACAAGCCGTATTTGACGCACTTTACACGATTGGAGCCATTGATCCTGTCTTGAAATTAGACTGGGATACAGTCAATCGCCAGATGGTTGCAAATCCTCATATCGTGCATGCTGCTTGTTCAGCTATCAATGCCTGCAAAGGTGACATGGATTTGATGGTCCAAAAACTACATCGCATGGAAGAAAAATCAGTTCATTTCGTCGCTTTGGAAGTGGCTCGCGAATTTTGTGAAGCACAAGGCCGCAAAGAGCTGCATTAATTAAAACTGTTTTTGCAAAAAAAGAGGTTTTTATGAACCGAAGCTTGTTACTTATTTTATGTTTGTGGCTGACCCAGGCGATGGCTTGGGATGTGGATTTGTCTCGGCGCCAAGTTGATTTTAATCGTATCACAAATCAAAGTCGCTTGCCAGCCAGCAATGTCGAGGAAGAGCCTCTGGGTCTTTTGCAAAAAGCTTTAGCGATTCCCGATGTCTCTCAGGATATCGTCATTGTGAACACGGAAACAGGATTTGTTCCTGATAAGGTGAATGTGAAAAAGGGCGGCAGTTACAAAATCTATATTGTGAATGTTGATTCAAAACATAAGAATTCAAGTTTTATTTTAGATGCTTTTGCTGAACATCATTCGACTAGTTACGGAAAAATTAAAACCTTTACGATCACTCCTAAAGCTGAAGGAGTTTACACATTTCAATCTCCTGAATCTGGAATTGAAGGTCGTTTAGTTGTCGCTCCAAATGAGCGTCAGCCAGCCAGTCGGTAGGTTAGCAAATGGACGGCGGAGCTTCAGACGTTTTTAAAACAACGATTCGTCAGAACCTTGGCCCCATAGTGCCTTTTTTAGATGACCCTACAATCTCTGAAATTTTGATCAATGGTCCTCATGAAATTTTCGTTGAGCGAGCCGGTAAATTAGAAAAAACCACAGCCAGGTTTACAGATGAAGACTCCTTAAGATCTGCTGTAACAAGCGTCGCCCAAAGTGTGAAACGCAGAATCAGCGAAGACGAACCACGACTTGATGCTCGTCTTCCCGATGGTTCGCGTTTTGCGGTTGTGATTCCACCTTGTTCGCGCAAAGGAACAACGGTCAGTATTCGAAAATTCACCAACAACAAAATCTCTTTTGCAGACTACATTAAAAAAGGCGCAATCTCTGAAGATGGGGCCAGGTTTCTAGATGTTTGTATGTTTCTTGGAAAAAACATTATCGTCAGCGGTGGAACGGGTTCAGGAAAGACGACTTTACTTGGTCTTTTATGCACGCGCATTCCTAAAGGCCAACGAATTATTGTGATCGAGGACTCCAGTGAATTGCAGGTCAATTACGATCATGTTGTGATGTTTGAAACACAAATGCCGGATGCAACAGGCAAAGGCGAAGTCACGATTCGGGATTTATTAAAATCCAGTTTGCGACTGCGTCCTGACCGAATCATTGTCGGCGAAGTGCGGTCCTCTGAAGCCATGGAATTAATTAATGCCATGAACACGGGTCACAAAGGTTGTATGGGAACAGTTCATGCGAACACCCCTGAAGATGCTATTGTTCGTTTGGAAGCATTAGCTCAAGGCGGGGACGCAAAGATCAGCGAAAAAGCGTTGCGAAGCCAAGTCTCGTCAGCGGTCGAACTGATTGTGCAAGTCTCAAGATTGTCTGATGGTTCGCGCCGAGTGACCGCTTTGAGTGAGGTCAGCGGTTTTAATGCTGATGGAAGTTATAACGTAACGCCAATTTTTCAAATGTCGCGCCTCGTTCGAAAAGCCGATGGCACATTGGACGGGCGACTTGAAGCCAGCGGCGAAGTCCCTACTTTCATTGACGAAATCAATGACAATAACTTGCCGTTCCCAATTTCAAAATTTGTGAAGCCGGCTGCATAATAAAAACAGAAGCCTTTTTATTTGACACACTCCGAGTCCTTTGTGGGAATACAAAGCTATAAGGAGGGGAAAATGAAAAAAAGTGTAAATCTATTGGTTTTCGCAGTGATGGCCCTTTTCGCGGTGGGTGCGTCTGCACATCCGGGCGATGAAACGGCAAATATTTATGGTTGGTGGCAAGTACAGCGGCCACTTGCGAATGATCCCTATGTCTATTCTACTGGAAAAATTTATTTCAGTGAAGATGCAATTACATTTGAAACAACTTGTAGTTTTACAAGAGGACCTTTGCTGCGAGTTCAAGCTTCTGCAGCGGTCAATTACGATTTTAGCTATTTCACAATTCTGCAAAGTCAGCACTCAGTGGCTGGGGCAGGAAATGCAGCTTGCGTTGCGGACTTAACGGCAGGAGCCATTGAGTATTCCTTTGAATCCGACGCTTATGGAGTTAACTTCGATCATCTGATTATTTTTAATCGGAACACAGGTTTTCGAATGGACCTAGTTCGATAATCAAAGAAAGATCCATGGCAAAAGAAATCGCAATTTTAGCAGGCGGATGTTTTTGGGGCGTTGAAGAAATTCTTCGCCAAATTCCTGGGGTTCTTGAAACAGAAGTTGGCTATTGTGGCGGCGAGATGGTCAGTCCGACTTATGAAGATATTAAAAAAGGAACAACCAATCACGCGGAAGCTGTCAAAATTGAATTTGAAAATAGCCAACTTTCTTTCGAACAAATCCTAGATTATTTTTTTCGTCTGCATGATCCGACAACATTAAATCGCCAGGGCAACGACACGGGGACTCAGTATCGGTCGTCCATCTTCTGTCAAACAGACGAACAAAAACTAACGGCAGGAAAAAAGATCGAAATGGTGCAAGAGTCAGGGCGGTGGCCGCGGCCAGTAGTGACGCAAATCGCTGAAAAGCTGCCATTTTATTCGGCAGAAAAGTATCATCAAGATTATTTGCAAAAAAATCCTAATGGCTATAACTGTCACTTTTTAAGGGATTAGGGTTATATGACGTCTTTTTGCTTAAAAAGTAAGCAAAAAGGACTGGTTGGCTTCCTGCCATCGTCCGAATCTTCCCTAGCAATAGCCGTTCATTTAAGTTAAAAAAACCCGTGCATTTTAGCTGTAAGATTTCTAACGCTGTTTTGACCTATCTTGAAGACCAAGGAGAAGATCTTTCGCTTCTCTACGATCAGTTGGCGTGGCCTTTAGAACTTCTGAATGATTCTTCTTACTGGCTAAGCGCCCCCGACATGGAAAGTTTTTTAGAATCCGTCTTGCGATTGCCATTAATTAAAACTGACCAAAATGCCCTCATTGCCGCTGGCCATGCAGGTCCACAAAATCGGGCTTGGGGTGTTCTGGATAGCGTTCTAAAAATGATGCCCAGGCCACAAGATGTTTTCTTGCAGCCCGAGCGATTTCTTTCTTACTTTATTTCACCCGAGCCGCCCGTTGAAAATATCATTCGCTCAGAAAATAAAATTTCCTTCGACTTGCCGTTACCATCGGAACAATATCCGCATGTTTCTTGCTATCTAAAAGCGGCCTTTGAATCTTTGCCTTTGTATGTCGGTCAAGAAAAAGCCCAGTGTGAGTGGAACCACATTACGCTCAATTTAAGTTGGAGTGCTCCGCAAGCCTCGATGTTTACAGTGGATCCAGGTCATCAAATCAGCCCTGAACTTTTGCAAAATGTGATCGATGAACTACAGAAGCATCAACGAGAGCTTGAAGAAAAGAATCGTGATCTTCAAAGAAAAAATGAAGAGCTTAAGCAAGCCCAGCAACATATTCAGTCGCCCTTCAGCGCGCGCGGACCAGAATTAATTCCGCAAGAGATCTCTCTTTCACAAATGGCTTTTACAGAAGCAGAACCCGGCTACGTTATTGCGCAAAACTTGGCGCGCTTGCACGATTATATGGTGCGGGCTCAACAATTGGTCACGGTTCTTGCTTCCCAAGGTAAAGTCAGCTCGGCAGTGAAAGAAATTATGCGACGGGTGGATTGGGACTTCGTTAAAAATCAATACCCTCGAACCATTTCAGAAAGTGTTGAACACTTAAGAAAATGGCAGGGGCAAAATAATTCTAAAATAACTAAAGAGGTTGAAACTCATGTCTGAAATTATTCATGTCCACGCTCGTGAAATTCTTGATAGTCGCGGAAATCCTACCATCGAAGTTGAAGTCGCAACCGCCGATGGAGCTTTAGGTCGAGCCGCTGTTCCATCAGGTGCTTCAACAGGCGCGCACGAAGCTTATGAACTTCGTGATGAAGATAAAAAAAGATATCAAGGTAAAGGCGTTTTAAGCGCCATTAAAAATGTACAAGATAAAATCAGTCCCGAACTTTTAGGACAGGATGTGTCTGAACAAGTTTTTATTGACGGACTTCTTCGCCAAATTGATGGCACCGAAAATAAATCTAAATTAGGTGCTAATGCGATCTTAGGAGTATCTTTAGCGGTCGCTAAAGCAGCAGCCCAAGAAGCTGGTTTACCCTTGTATCGATACATCGGTGGATCACAAGCTTATCATTTGCCAGTTCCATTGATGAATCTGGTAAATGGAGGAGCGCACGCCATAAACGGTCTTGATGTACAAGAGTTTATGGTCGTACCTACGGTGAACGGATCTTTCAAAGAATCATTACGAGCTGGGGCCGAAATTTTTCACACCTTGAAAAAAATCCTGAATAAAAAAGGTTTATCAACAGGCGTTGGTGATGAGGGTGGATTTGCCCCAATTTTAACTTGCAACCAAGATGCGCTGGATCTTCTGATGGAAGCCATTTCAGCGGCCGGCTACGAGCCTGGCCAAAATGTTTTCTTGGCTTTAGATGTGGCCGCGACAGAGCTTTATGATAACGGTTCTTACCGTTGGGAGAAAAAGAAAATTTCGCCCATGGAGCTTCAAGGAATTTACAAAGGTTGGACTGAAAAATATCCACTGATCAGTATCGAAGATGGATTTTCAGAAGACGACTGGGATTCTTGGCAGAAAAGTACAAAAGAGATTGGCGATAACATTCAACTTGTCGGCGATGATTTGTTTGTTACAAACCCGAAGCGTTTACGAACAGGAATTGAAAAACAAGCAGCGAATGCCTTGCTGGTCAAAGTGAATCAAATCGGAACTTTAACAGAAACTGCGGAAGCTGTCGCGCTCGCGCAGCGAAACAAATTTAAAACAGTGATGTCTCATCGCAGTGGTGAAACTGAAGATACAACCATTGCAGATTTAGCCGTGGCTTTAAATTGTCACCAAATTAAAACCGGA
>JAYWDA010000366.1:0-1550 GCA_043780105.1 Pseudobdellovibrionaceae bacterium
CAGTTCCCATTGCAAACTTTTGAGTAAATAAGTAAAAACAAATAAAATCACTTCACATCTTTTATTTATATGTTAAACGTTAGACTAAATAAAACATTCGACTGTTTACAAGCGAGGTTAATATCTTTAACTTAAAAAATAATTCAGAAAAATTACTTAACTTGTTGGCTCGTGCGAGTGTGGATTTAGGTTCAACTCTGAATTATACAGATACGATATCCCATGTTTGTAATGTTCCGGTGCCTTTACTGGCCGAATGGAGTGCGCTGTTTATTATAGATGAAAAGCTCGCGACCCTCTCATTTGCCCATTGCTATCATCCCGACCTGCAGAAAAACAAAAAATTAACTGAGTATTTTCAGTCTGATCTGGATAATCATCTGAAACGACCCGTCGTTTTAGATACTCTCCGCAAAGGAAGGGCCGTCGTAGAAATTCGCGAAGTGCCTTCACCCATCGCAGGTTTTTTACTTAATCTTCCGCTAATTCAACGATCTGAGGTTGTGGGGTTTTTAACTTTAGGTTCAAAAAATAATTTTACACCTGACGATATTTTAATGGCAGAAGAAATAGCCAGTCGCGCAGCAACAGCTTTAGATAATTCACGACTTTATCAGCGCGTCTGCATAGCTGAAAGCGAATCCACACATGCAAAAAAAATTGCTGAGAATGCAAATCAGGCCAAGAGCAATTTTTTAGCTAATATGAGCCATGAAATTCGTACTCCGATCGGTGCAATACTTGGATTTACCGATTTGTTGATGTCACCTGACTCCAGTGAAGCGGAGCGCCTGGAGTGGGCACGACGGGTTAAATACAACGGCAATCATCTTTTACGATTGCTGAGTGATATACTAAATTTAACCAAAGTGGAAAGCGGCCAACTATCGATTGAAAAACAAATTGTAAATTTTAATCAGTTTTTCAACCAGATCGCTCTAAATCTGTCAACACAGGCACAAGTAAAAAACCTTGAACTGTGTTTTTTATTAGAATCTTCTGTTCCTTCTTCTTTTTACACGGATCCCACCCGGCTTCAGCAAATATTAACTAATGTTATAGGCAATGCGCTTAAGTTTACTGATGAAGGTAAGATCAATGTTAGTGCTGGATTTAACAAAGAATCGGGCGCGCTATATTTTAATATTGAGGATACTGGTCCGGGCTTAACCGTAAAGCAGGCTTCACAATTATTCCAACCCTTTGTTCAGACTGATGCCGAACACTCGAGACGCTGTGGCGGCACGGGGTTAGGTCTTGCTTTGTCTATGAATCTGGCCCAACTTCTCGATGGGGATTTAAAATTAGTTTATTCTGAACCGGGAAGAGGCACTAAATTTAAAATCTATATTACGCCTGAAGTTCCGGCAAATGTAGAATTTCTGACCGAACTTCAACATCCAACATTTTCAAGTGACTATTTTGATTCTCAAAAAGAAATTTTCAGGCGCCTCACTGGAAAAAAATTTCTGGTCGTAGACGACTCTCTGGACAATCAGTATTTAACTAAAACTTTGCTGACCAGTAAAGGGGCAACTGTAAGTATTGCC
>JAYWDA010000367.1:0-2499 GCA_043780105.1 Pseudobdellovibrionaceae bacterium
GGGATGAAAGTAAGGCGCCCAGCTCATCGAGTTCAAGTGGGTGATTTGTTTTTGATCTGTTCCATCAATATTCATCGTATAGACTTCAGCCGTGGCGCCATTCGGAGCAAATCGGCGCCAGACGATTTTTTTTCCGTCTGGTGAAAAGAACGGACCCCCGTCATAACCTTTGGCAGTTGTTAATCGTTTCACCCCTGACCCGTCTGAATTCATGATGTAGATGTCCATCATGTAAGAAGGATCTCGTTTAAAAAGTTTATCGTCGTCGGCAGATAATTTTTCAGCATAGCCAGAGCGATTGGAAGCAAAAGCGATCATTTTTCCGTTCGGAGAATAAGAACCTTCCGCATCGTAGCCTTTTTCGTGAGTCAGGCGCTTTAAGTTTTTACCGCCCAAATCAGATTCAAAAATATCAAAATTTTCATCATAGCTCCAAGCATATCGTGACTTTACTGGTTGCTTGCGCTGAGCATACTCTTCTTCAGTTTTTTGTTGAAGGCTTGAGTCTAAGTGCGTGGAAGACCACATGACTTTTTTAAGATCCGGGTGAATCCAACCGCAGGTGGTTTTTCCTTTTCCCGGAGACACTCTGGTTGTTTGTCCGGTCTTAAGTTCCATCACATACATTTGGTAAAAAGGATTTCCAGTTTCGCGCTCGCTTTGAAAAACCATATATTTTCCATCGCGACTAAAATAACCTTCGCCCGTTCTTGTCCCGGTAAAAGTTAATTGGCGCATTTGCGAAATCGCTTTATTGGGCTGATCAATAAAGGTTAGAGTTCCATCTTTTGAAGGAGCCACCACTTTTGAACTGGAACTTTGACAGGCAAAAACCAGTAAACTGAATGCGGGCAGAAGGGCTAGCCTTAATTTCATGAAATCTCCTTATTCGGTGTTTGAAAGAAACTAGGCTACAAGCTAAAATCGGTCAAGATTCAGCAAAGGAAAAACTCTATGAAGTGGATTAAGTTTTGGCCCCTAGCGCTCTTAACATCTTGCGCAAGTTTTCATTCTAATTTGGGAAAAACTGTGACTTATTCGCCAGACCTGTTTGTACCGATCTCATGGGTCGAAAATAAATCCCACTTGGCGATGAATCTGCATTACCCGCCGGTTGAAAAAGTAAAAGAGCAAGTCGACGGGAGTTTACTAAGCCCCTTAAAAACCAGAGGCGAAGCCCATATCACCGTGATTACGCCACCCGAGTATGAAAAGTTAAAGACTTTCCTTAGCATGGAAAAAATCAATGCCCTTGCTGTTCAACACAATATTCAGCAGTTCGCTTTTAATCCTGTGTGCCTTGGGCGCGGTCGTTTGCAGATTGATGGCCATGAGGAAAGCACCTACTTTATGGTGGTGAATTCTGCAGATCTTTTAAATTTAAGAAAACAAATCAAAGAGGCTTTTGTTCTAGCTGGCGGTGCCTCAAAAGATTTTGATGAAAATTTATTTTTCCCCCACATCACGGTGGGATTTACCAAACGCGATCTTCACTTTGAAGACGGGATTTTAAAAGATAAATCCAGCTGCTGGGAAAATTTAGAAGAAAAGCCCTGATTAAGGGGTATAGTCTAGGACAAGACTGGCAACATCGTTTTCAACGCCTTGATAAAGACGAATCCCGTGTATGCTGCTTTTTTCTTTTAAGCGCAGCCAAAATGAATTTGAAGAATATACCGGCTTTACAAATTCCCATTCAGTCACCCAGTACAAATACTCAAAAGTTGTCACCGGCTGAACCGCACGCTGATATTCTTTTGTTACAAAATGCACGCTGTACTTTTTTTGCTGAGGAGTCCCCTTGCCGCAGATCACTTCCCAGTCAGGAAGATCACGGATTTTGCTGTGAACACAGTCCATGATTGCGCCGTACTCGTTTGGGATATACTGAAAAGAAAGGTTTTTTGATTCAACAGGCGTTGCTCCAGCAAGTCCAGTGAACATCATCGGTAAGACCATGATTATAAAAGCTTTCAAGTTTCTTCCTTTCACTGGCCACACCCTTCTGTTACAACTTAAATATGGCAAAAATTTCTTGCGCTCACTTCCCGCGCTGCACTGGTTGTCAGTTTATCGGGGAAGAAGACACAGTTCAAAAAGAAACTAAACTTGCACAGCTTTCGTCATTGATTCAGACCTTTGATTTGCCACCGAAAGAATTGGGCTGGCTGACGGCGGGCATTTCTGGACTCAGGGACCGCCTGGACTTTGTTTGGGAGAACGGCACGCTGGGTCTTTATTCGAATGTTGAGAAAAAAGTTATTGGCATCGATTTTTGTTCGCAGCTCTCCCCTGCCTTGAACGACTGGTATCAAGAATTTAAAAAAATTCAGTGGCCAATTAAAAAGGGTTCGATTCGGCTTAGAGTAGGCCCCCAAGGACTGAAAGGCGCATGGTTGGACTTTGCCAACCTTGATATTAAAATGTTGTTAGAAGAGAAAACAGTTCTATCAAGTTTGCTGAAAACTGGTGCCGTGATCGAGATCGGGCAAAAAAGAA
>JAYWDA010000368.1:0-1982 GCA_043780105.1 Pseudobdellovibrionaceae bacterium
TAACTGACTAAATCCTGGCGGATGATTAAATCCATATGGCTTTTTTGCCATTTTAAATGAAAACTATCCGAGTTTTCAAAAAAGGGTTCTGGAAAGCCACTATATTTAATGAGTTTCGAGAAATTTTTTTCAGGGGTTGCGGTGCTATTCAGTTCTTTTAAGTCTAGAGGCAACATATGGTAGGTAAAGTGCCTGCCAGCCAAAGAATCCCCCATTTTTTTTGCAATATCAAGCCTTGCACTTCCGGTAACAATTATTTTTTGAGACAACCCTTCGATGTCATAAATTCCTTTAATCCACTGTTTCCAATTTCTCATCTTATGTATTTCATCAAATATAATAATATCTTTTTCGCGATTCCAAAGCTGTTTTATAATTTTAATTTTATCTTTATCAAAATCAAAATTAAGATAATCAAATGATTCTGATAAATTTTTTGAAAAGGTTGTTTTCCCAACTTGCCTGGGGCCAACCAGTAAAATAATCTTCTTATCAAGATCCGAAACTAAACTCTTATGGATAGATCTAGGAATAACCTTCATTTGTCCATTTTGGACCATAATCCAAAATAGTCAAGACCAATTTGGATTATGGTCCAAAATGGACATGTCATACTAGGACTTGAATTATCACTGTCTGCAGCAGATGATTCGCTCTTATACTATATTCTAAGGAGAACCCATGGCCGACACGTTTCACTCTTTTTCCGTTAAATCTGCAAATGGCGAAGAAGTTCCACTAGAAAAATTCAAAGGCAAAGTCACTTTAGTTGTGAACGTCGCCAGCGCCTGCGGATTCACTTCCCAGTACAAAGGTTTAGAAGAAATCTACCGAAAATATAAAGATAAGGGATTTGTCGTTTTAGGTTTTCCCTGCAATCAGTTCGGTGGACAAGAGTCCGGCAGCGACGAAGAAATCCAAACCTTCTGCAAAAACACTTACGATGTTTCATTTCCAGTCTTAGGAAAAATCGATGTCAACGGCGCTAAAGCCGATCCAGTTTATAAATTCTTAAAAGAAAAAGCCCCTGGAATTTTAGGCACCGAGGCCATTAAGTGGAATTTCACAAAATTCCTCATCGACGCCAATGGCGAAATCATCAAAAGATATCCGCCACAAGTAGTACCAACAGATATTTCAGCCGACCTAGAACCCTTGCTAAAAAACTAAAAAAACTCCCCTCTCCCAGCGTCCTTTCGAATTCCAAAGGAATTCGAAAGGCAACAACGAACCACCAAAACCCCATAAGAACACAAAACAACCCAGAGGCGTAAAGCAGCACCCAACCAAAAAAAAAGGGGCAGATCCAATCCACCCCTTTTTCATCTAATTATCCAAAAAAACCTTAGTGCTTAGAAGCTGTCTTCTTAGCTTGCTCTTTGCCTTTAGCGGCTTTCGCAGCAGGAACTAAATCCAGAGCCTTCAACTCCGCAGCACCAGCGGCGTCTTCACTCGCCGCCACTTGTGCCAACGCCGGAGCATCTTCGGCCATCAAAAGTTTGCCAATGCCTTTTTCAGAAAGAATCTTTGCGCGAAGCTCAGTCATCGCTTCAGGATGTTCTTTCAAGAAAGTTTTTGCTTGGTCGCGACCTTGACCCATACGCTCACCTTTGTAGCTGAACCATGCGCCTGATTTATCGACTAGATTTGCAGTGACAGCTAAATCCAAAACGTCTCCTGTTTCAGAAATACCTTCATTGTACATCAGGTCAAACTCAGTTTTTGTGAACGGCGGAGCCATTTTATTTTTCACAACTTTGACGGCTGTTCTGTTACCCGTCACTTCTTCACCATTTTTGATAGCGCCGACACGTCGAACATCCAAACGAACCGAACTGTAAAATTTCAAAGCATTTCCACCGGTTGTTGTTTCAGGGTTACCAAACATCACACCGATTTTCATACGGATTTGGTTGATGAAAATAACAATTGTGTTCGAACGATTGATCGCGGCTGTTAATTTTCTTAAAGCTTGCGACATC
>JAYWDA010000369.1:0-4893 GCA_043780105.1 Pseudobdellovibrionaceae bacterium
TTCTTAAACCCAGATCCGGACCCTGGAATGGACTTTATAAAAGGCCCCGTCACTAAAATTTCAGAATGATACTTGGTCTTTTCAAAAACATCTAAGGTCAGACAACCAGGCGAAAGGCTCTGCTTTGAAAATTTCTGCTGAAGCTCTTGGGCCCAGCTATAGGCTTGAACAACTCCTAGGGGGTGATCCATCGAACTTGTTACCGTAAACTTTATTTTCCAAGCATTAACACAGCTTAGAACTGCTTCCATATTCATACGCTGCGGTTTAATAATCAGCACATGCGCTACAGGTTTTTCATGTTTTTGCCACGAAATTTTTCGAGCTTCAAAATCTAATGCAAGTGGAATAAATTTTTGAGCTTCACTCCAAACTTCGACAGAGTAAGGCAGTGGATCTTCCGCATATTCAATATATTTTGTCGGAATCGATTCAAAGAATTTTTGAAAGGTATTCCATTCTAAAGTACTATTAAAGTCCAACCGCAATCCAAAGTTGCCAGTATCTAATATTTTTTTACAGTAAAATAATTCTTTTTCTAAATCTCGCCCAGCTTTTAATTTGATAACTTCAAATCTCAACTTTTTATTTAGTGCTAAGAAGTGTTCGGTTAACAAATCCAGGTCCGAAACAAGTAGGTTATTTTTTAGCAAAGGCTCTTCACTGACCAGTGATTTATGAGCGGCCCGTGCATCGCCATCCCGGCAAGCTTGCGCCATGGTCACGCAACCTAAAAAACTAGGCGCTTGCTGCAGGAACGCTTTGATGTGATCTTCCAACACCTGGTCACCCAGCTCTGGCCATGGATGCAAATCTGAATAACCCACCCATTTATTTTTTTGAATTTTTAAAAGAATTCCTGTTCGCGGCTGTTTTGACAAAGTCTTTTTATTTAATTGGGTTTTTGGAACCAGCTGATAAGGAGCATAAAATAATTCCATTAAAATAAAAATCCCAACCCCAGAGTAAGTCCGAAAAGCAAATGCAGCCCAGCGGCTTGGCCCAAGAACGCATTGTACTCGCGACCTGGCTCTGTTTGCCAAATATTCTTAACAAGCTTCATGGCTAGGGGAAATACAAACCAAGGCATCAAGCCTGCCGGCCACTGACCATTAATCATCCAGTAAAGATTTAAAGCAAAAGGGGCCAGACAAAGAAATGTGATTTCAAATTTTGAAAACTTCACACCTAAACGCACGGCCATTGTTTTTTTTCCGACTTTGCTGTCGCCGTCGCGGTCCCGCAAATTATTGATCGCAATAAGGACTGTTGCTAGGAAACCAATTTGCAGTCCCAGCACCAAGGCCTCTGTCGACCAAGTTAAAGTTTGTACAAAATAAATTCCGCCCACCGCGATCAAACCAAAAAACAAGATCACAAACAGATCGCCTAATCCCAAATAAGCTAAAGAAAGGGGTCCGGCTGTGTATCCGTAGCCCAAAGCCACAGAAACTAATCCGATAATAACCAGCGGCCAACCCCCGCGGGCGACCAGTGGAATTCCGAAAGCGATCGCAAATAAAAAAAACAAAGTTCCTAAAAGTAAAACCGTTCGAGGCTTTAAGACTCCCGCTTGCGTGATTCTTTGTGGACCCATTCGCTCTGCGGTATCTGCGCCTTTTTTAAAATCAATCGCGTCGTTCACCAAGTTGGTACCGATCTGAATACAAGTCGCAGATAACATCGCCCAAACTAAATAAATAAAATGAAATTCTCCGCCCATGCCTTTCGCTAAGAGCGAGCCCGCCACGCACGGCACTAATGCTGCCGTCAAAGTTTTTGGACGGAAGGCTCCCAGAATACTTTTGATCTGTGTGAATTGAATCGGCATTACGGCAGCCGAGGAAATTTGCTAAAATCAGGTTTGCGCTTTTCGATATAAGCGTTTTTACCTTCTTTGGCTTCTTCGCTCATATAGTATAACAGTGTCGCATTTCCAGCCATATCCAAAAGTCCCATTTGGCCATCGCAATCCGCATTCAAACAAGATTTTAAAAGTCGAATGGCTAGCGGCGAATGCTCTAATATTTCGCGCGCCCATTTCACTGTTTCAATTTCTAATTGTTCCAGCGGCACAACGTGATTCACTAAACCCATATCCATCGCTTGCGTCGCATCGTACTGCCGACACAGATACCAAATCTCGCGGGCCTTTTTTTGTCCAACAATTCGGGCGAGGTAACTTGAACCCAAGCCGCCATCAAAAGATCCTACTTTTGGGCCGGTCTGACCAAAGCGCGCGTTGTCAGCGGCAATTGTTAAATCGCAAACCACATGTAAAACATGACCGCCACCAATCGCATAACCCGCAACCATGGCAATGACTGGTTTTGGAAGTTGGCGAATTTGTTTTTGAACATCCAAAATATTTAATCTAGGAATTCCATCTTTTCCTACATAACCCGCATGACCGCGAACTTTTTGATCACCACCTGAACAAAAGGCCTCATGACCTTCGCCAGTTAAAATCACAACTCCAATGGAAGAATCTTCACGGCTCAAATGAAAAGCCTCTTGCAACTCTTGCACTGTCTGCGGTCGAAACGCGTTTCTTACACGCGGTCGATTGATTGTGATTTTAGCAATTCCATCTTTGGTTTTTTCAAATTTGATATCTTCATAAGTCTTAATGCTGATCCATTTTTCCTGCATAATAATGGGATTTTTCGTAGCCATAGCGTGCTCCTTAGTCCTCAAAGCGCGCTGGCCCCAAGGAAATGCATTGCGTTGCGGAATTTGTTTATTTAACAGGATTTTTTCTGTGTGACCAACACAAAAATTGCTGTAAAACCATTGAATTCCTACAGTGAGGTCCGCGTGGATAAAATATGGCTTTTGTCAGTGTTCCCAATGTTTGGTCTTGGCTACTGGTTAGGCATTTTAAACCATCGCCGAAAGGCCCATGAGGAAGCATTGATTTCAGTGCGCGAAAAAAGTGATCTATTAGCGCAGGTCCAAAACTTTCAAGCCAAATATGAAACTTTAAAATTCCAAGGTGATGACCTGAGTAGCACCATGAAAACAGAATTTAAATTGATGGCGCAAACTTTATTGGAAGAAAAATCCAATCGCTTTCTTGATTTAAATCAAAAAAATATGTTCGGTTTGCTTGAACCTTTGAAAGAACGATTGAAAGATTTTGAAAAGAAAGTCGATGAAGTTTATGCGGCTGAAGGGCGTGAGCGCGGCATGCTTCGCGGAGAACTGAACAAGCTTATTGAATTAAATATGACAATGTCTCAAGAAGCTAGAAATCTAACTCAAGCTTTAAAGGGCGAAAATAAAACTCAAGGCAATTGGGGCGAGCTTGTTTTAGAAAGCATTTTAGAAAAATCTGGCCTGCGGGCGGGGCACGAATTTATCACACAAGGTGAAGGCATGCAGCTGAAGGGCGAAAATGGGCAGCGCCTGCAGCCCGATGTGATCGTGAATGTACCAGGGAATCGTCATATTGTTGTTGATGCAAAAATGACTTTAAAAGCTTACGAAGCCTATGCTTCGGCTGAAGATGACGCTCGCGAGGCCTTCGCACGATTGCATGTAAAGTCCCTTGAAGACCACATCACTAATTTATCTGGAAAAAAATATCACACGGCGGATAAGCTGATCAGCCCCGATTTTGTTTTACTGTTTATGCCACTAGAGCCTGCCTTTGCTTTAGCTTTTAAATTAAAGCCTGAAATTTTTCAGCAAGCTTGGGATAAAAATATCGCCATCGTAAGCCCTACGACTTTGCTAACAACCTTACGAACAGTGGCGTCGCTTTGGAAACAGGAACGTCAGCAACGAAATGCCTTGGATATCGCCAAGCGCGGTGGCTTGCTGTATGATAAGTTTGTTGGCCTTGTGACTGATTTCCGTAATGTCGGCGAAAAGCTAGAGGCCGCTCAGAAAGCGCACTCTGATGTTTTCAAAAAGCTGAGCGACGGCAAAGGAAATATTATCAGCCAGGTTGAAGAACTGAAAGAGCTTGGTGTTAAGACCGAAAAAAGCCTTCCACAAATAGAAGGCTGATTTTTTACTTTCCTAGCTTTGCTTTCTCTTCCTGAAGCTTTTTAATTTTATCATCGATGTGTTGAGCTTTCATGGCCTCATGCTTGGCCCTTAATTCTTTTTCTTTGCCTTCCATCGAGTCATGGCACTTCTTCATATCTTCGTGGCTGTTGGCTGAGCTGAGGCAAGATTTTTGATCTTGAAGCACAGAAATTCGTGACTCTAAACCTTCTAACTTATCTTTTTTAAATTTTGCAAAATCAGGATTTCCTGGGGCGCCTTCCGCATGTGCCATTGATGCCGCCATTAATAGTGCGCCTAAAAGAATAAGTCTTTTCACGAAGCTCTCCTTTGTGGGATGGACCTATTATATAGTCTGAACTTTCGTTTTCCGAATTGGATTTGCCTGGGCGTCTTAAAATGACTCACTTTTATCTTCAACCGTTTGAAATGTGAGAAAGCCTTTATCGTCGGAGCGTCTTCGATTTAGGCAGTTTGACTCAATAAGCTCAACTATATCAAAGGTGATTCTGGCATATTTTTCGAATGTATATTCTTCAAAACGAGTTTTGCCATCAATTTGTTCATCCCTAAGTATACCTTTAGCAGGTCTAGAGGCAACGAGGGTTGCGGATTGAAGGATGAACTTCTTATCAGGTTTTTATTGAATCTTTTTAATAGATTGAGAATTTTAGCAGCATGCGTTACGAAGTCGAACCCTAAACGCCATAGATCTTAGCCGGAGAGAAAATGTTTAATCGCGCAAGCAGCCTAGTCATCAGTGTCATCTTTATCTTGAGCCCCTCTCATTATGCTTGGGCAGTTAATCGCGGTGGCTCTGGCCCGACAACATCTTCAAGCAATAACGGTCAACCTGGATGTCAAAACGGCTGCCCCGGA